>JAKJFL010000275.1:0-5093 GCA_022704935.1 Candidatus Rifleibacteriota bacterium | reverse complement strand
TGCCGCCGGTGGCACCGGCAGGCGATTCCAGGATCATGCCGTCGGGGCCGAGGCGCATCGCGATGTCGCTGAGACGCGATGCGAGGTTGACCGTGTCGCCGATTACAGTGTATTCGAGACGGACCTGAGGCGCGCCCATGATGCCGGCGAGAAGAGGCCCCTGGACGACACCGACGCCGAGCGGCAGGTCGAAAACGGAACGCAGATCCGCCATGCGTTCCTGCATAGCGATCGCCGCTCGCAGAGCGGCATCGGCGGCACGACTTCGGCAGCCGAGACGGTCGGGGAAAAACACCGCGAGGATCTTCTCGCCGATGAACTTGTCTATGTCGCCGCCGTGATCGCGAACGACCTGCGACATGACTTCGAGATATCGATTGAGCTGGGGAACGAGCAGGGCGGGGTCCGTTCCCGAGAGGACACTCTTGAAATTCCCCAGACCGGCGAACAGGACGGCGGCCTCGGTCTGTTCGCCTCGCCGCGCGGCCTCTTCCCGGTCGGTATCGCGGGCGGCGGTTCTGACCGACTCGGAAACGAAACGGCTCAACAGCCGTCCTTCCTCAACACCTTGCGCCATCGAGTTGAACGATGCCGCCAGCTCGCCGAACTCGTCACGGCGTTCGGCGGGAAGGCGTATCGTGAAATCGTGCCGCATGATACGCTCCGCCGCATCAGACAGCGCCAGCAACGGCTGGAGAAACCTTGCTGCGACGTGGCGGGCGAGCATGATCGAGAACAGCAGCATCGCGAACAGAACGCCGCGGCGCCTGTTCATCTCGGTTTCTGCCGCCTCCCGCCGTTTCCCTGACGGGATCTCTGCGAACAGGATCTTGTCGGCCATTCGCCCTGGAAGGAACGACATGATTGTCCGTTCTTCGGATGCCCGTCCTATCGTCAGGGTGGTGGATACGCCGGCGTTGAGCGCCGCTGCCGACATGGTCATCAGAGACGGGGACAGCGAGTCGCAGATATTGATGACGTCCACCTCTCCGTCGCTTTTGCGTTCGATTCTGTAGAACGGGTGAACGAAGAAAAGCATCGGTTCGAGCCTGTCGGCGAATCCGACCCTGACCGGCGCGGGGCCGCTCCTGGAAGGGGCGCTGCTCAACAGGGCCTGCGTGTCGAACGCGTGCGGCTTGAAATTCACAAGGAATATCCAACGCATGAGGCCGTTCGAACGGATCATGAACCGGACGAGCGTGTCGGCCATCGTGAACAGAGCGATGTTCGACATGTCGTTGGGGGCTACGAGGAATCGGCAGAGGCCGTCAGCCGGGGTTGCGGCCATCAGCAGCTGCTGGCTTTCCTCCATGCCGACGCCGATGAGAAGGTCTTTCCCATAGCTCTGTGCTGACTTCGCACCCCTTGAGGTGCCGGTGTTCAGCGAATCCAGGATTCTCGAGCTCAGAAACCGCATCAGGTTCGTCAGGAGCGCGATCTTCGAGATGTGGATGTCGCCGAAAAATGCGAGGAAAAAACCGTCCAGGCCGGTGATCATCGGGGTTGACGCCAGGAGTCCCCAGCGTGCGAGCCGGGTGGCTTCAGCTCTGACGATCGGGTTCAGTGACAGATCGTCCGCTTTCGGTCGTCTGAGTTCGGCTGCTGCGAGCTCCTCATGAAGCCCGCGTCGCGTCACGAGGCGGCTCATGACGGCGGCGGCCCAGGCCTGGATGTATTCCCGGTGCCGGTCGGTTGCCTCGAGGGTTTCGCGGAGGGTTGAAATGCTGCCGTTTGTCTGGTTGAGAGCCTGTTCGCCCGCCGTGCGTTCGAGAGAAAGGAAGCCGAGGAAGAGGAACGGCAGGAGAACGAAGACGAACGCCGCCGTCAGCTGCATCTGGAGCCCGGGAAGCTTGCTGCCGGTTGCTGCATCGCGCCAGAGCTTTGCACCGATCACGCCGAAAAACAGCCAGATTGCCGTTGCGAGCCAGTAGAGCGGGGGGCGGCTGCCGGTGCCTGGTGGGGCCTGACTGGTTCGTCGCGCCGCGATGATGCGGTACCGACGGTCTAGTGTCACCTCGCCTTCCAGGACCTCCCAGCACGTGCGGGCAGATGGCAGGCCCGTGAGATGCCCGCTCAGTTCCCTTTCCGAACGGAATGCCGGATGGTATATCGCACCCGATGTATTTGAAACTGGAAGAAGGGCGACGGCGCATCCGCGATGCGAAAGAAGCCGGATCAGGGCCATTTTCCCGGATTCGACGGTCAGCCTGTCGGGCGTGATCGTGAGAAACAGGGCGCCCCTGATGCGCGGCAGGAACAGGTTCTTCCGCCCGAAATTCGCCTCGATGGCAGCCGTGGAAATGGGACATCCGCCTGAGGGATCGCTTCCGAAGAGGGGGAACCATGTATACAGGACATCCCTGCTTCGGACCGGAATTTTGAGAAACCTGCCAAACCCTTCTTTCATCGCCCCCCACAGGTTGGATTGGGAAAATCTTTTGCGCATCCATTTCGGGTCGTGGCCGGGAGATGTCGGATAGATGCCGGACTGTAACTCGCCCCGGAAGATCTGAAAAACGTCTTTCCATTCGTCGAGGTTGAAGATGTGAGGCTTGCCGTAGGAGAGACCGACGGGCGGGTCATCAGCCCCTGAGCGGCCGAAGGTGAATACGCACCGGAGCCCGGGGAAAAGTTTCCTGAGGTGGAATATCCTGTTCCGGATGCTCCCTCTTGAAGCTTGAGTGTCGCAATCGGCCGACATGACGGGAGCCATGAGCTGTTGTATCAGCAGAAGGACCAGGACGTGTGAATCGGTCATTTGCTCGGCGAACTGGACGTCCTGGCGAAGCTGGGCACGCACGCGGCTGCCGATCGCGTCGCGGGACGAGTCGTTGAGGTCGCGCGATGCCGTCAGCATCAGCAAAAGCGGCGTGACCCAGAGAACGAGCGCGATTGCGATCGAAGCTGCTGAGAAGCCTACCTGCCGTGTGGCGCCATGCATCGCAGATGCGGAACAAGGTGTTTGGGAGGCGGTCGGTTGCTGTTTCTCCGGCGCATCATGATGCTTGCCGGTTGCGGGATCCGGGAGACGGGGCTCGCGTAAGGGATTGGTGTCCCGTCGGATATCGGAATACTGGATGCCCCCCGTGGGAAGAATGGTTTCGAGTTCCCACGCGGCTTCTCGATGTGCGCCGGCACCGGCCTGCAGAGGTTCGAAGACGAAATCTTCTCCGGCGGAACGCTTGACGGCGTCGGAGGTGATGATAAGCGTGTGGCGGCCGCATTTCGACAGTGCCTCGAGGTCGGCCGCATGCTTGAGAGGCTCGCCGAGAACCGTGAAATCGAGCCGGACCTGAGGATCACCGAGGATGCCGGTGACCACCTCTCCCTGATCGATGCCGACGCCGATGCCGTAGGTGAACGTTCCTCGCTCCCGGCGCTCCTCCTGAAGGCGGCGGTGTGCCTGCATCATTTCATGGCCGGCGCGGAGAGCGCGGACGGCGGGGTTGCTCGCGGGGCCGGGGAGGAATACGGCCTGTATGGCATCTCCTATAAAACGGTCGATCGAGCCGCCGTGCTTCTGGATGATGGCCGTCATCGCGGCGAGATGGGCGTTGAGCATCGCGAAAATCTCGGGGGCCGCATGGGTCTCGCTCAGCGTGGTGAAGCTTCTCACATCCGTGACCAGAAGGGCGGCCTGCGAGCGCGCCGCCTCTGTGCGCCCGCGCAGATTGCCGCCGGAGACGACGTCGAGAACCTGGGAAGAAACGAACCGGCTCATTGCCCGACGTTCCCGCAGCCAGCCGATCATGGTGTCGAGAGTGCCTGCCGTTCTGCCAAGCTCGTCGGCCCGGCCGATGTGAATCCGGGTCTCGAGATCGTCAGCGGAAACGCGGCGCAGGGCTTCCGACATCCGGCGCACTGGGTCGGCCAGCCAGGTGGAAAGAAGAACGCCAGCGCCGATCAGGAGGGCGAGCATGCAGAACAAGATCAGGAGAGAACGGGTCAGGTCGCTTGTCTGTTCGCGATGGATCGGGGCGAGGGAGGTCGTGATGCCGAACGTATACTCCGGCATCGCTTTCCCTTTGAAAAGGACCGTCTCCGAAAGCGATTCCTTCGTATCGGGGAGATTGCGGGCCGCAAGGGAAAGATCGCCGATCTGGCCGGGAGTCGCGGCGGCAGATTCCAGTTTCAGGTTCGAACCGTGCTGGCGGAAGGCGCAGGCCCCGAAAGAAGGATTTTCCCGATTCAGACGGGAAAGGGCGGCCGAGAGATACCTGCGATACACCCGGTCCTGGGTCCACATGATGAAGATCATGTAGCGTGCGCCGCCACGGTGATAGACAAAATCGAAATATCGCAGGGTGTGCCTGTTGCCGAGGCGGTAGGCATAGGCCGTATCAGCAGGGCCGAGAAAATTTTCGTTTTTGGAGATGATTTCGAGATTGCCCAGCTCGGAGGCGGAGGATTTGCGCGTTTTTGCGGCTGCGGCGCTTTCTTTTGCAATCTGGGGCGCTATTCTCGCGAGGCTTTCGGCGGCCAGGAACTCGTGATACCACGCGAGACGACCCGCGGTGTCGGGGCTGATGTCGTGGGATACCCTGGTGAGCTTGAATCCGCAGTGCCCGAAGATGAAAATGCCGGACAGCTCCATTCCGGAAGAGGCGCAGCGCGATTCTATGTCGTTAAGTATGATATTGCCAACAATATGATCGTCGACTGCTTTGTCGAGCTCGGCCGCGAGTGAGGGACTTCTGAGGATGTCGCGGCAAGTCTGAAGGAAACCCTGGGTGATGGAGGAACTTCCGGAATCGATGCGCTCGAGATGCCGATGCAGGGTAGAACGAAGTTCGGTACGCCGGTTCGATGCCCGGTCGGCGGCGAGACGTTCCTGGGCGGCCAGGAGCAGCGCGGCCGGAACGGCTACCAACATCAGGAGCCAGAGGAGGAGGGTGGACCGGACCGAGAGCGACGGGAGGGTGCGGCCGGTGGCCACCATTGCCGCAAGAAAAAGGAACGCCGCCGCAAGAATGACTGCGCCGACATTCCGAAGGTAGGCGACAGCGGGGAGGGGGATATCCGGGGCGGTGGAGACGATGACTCCGGCGTGCCCGGAAAGTGGCGGCAGGGGAAGGGGATACAGCCAGACCGGG
>JAKJFL010000274.1:0-5101 GCA_022704935.1 Candidatus Rifleibacteriota bacterium | reverse complement strand
GGGGGAAGTGAGCTTCGGCCTCATGCTGCCGGCCGTTTTTCCGACGGCCTCGAGCCCGCGCGGTCTTCCGAAACTCACCATGATCTACCCCGTTGAAACTCCCGAATACGCCGTGGAGCGTTTCCGCAACACGCTCGAGGGAGAGCTGCGCAAATTTCTCGGCAAGCCGGCCCCGCCCCTTCCGATCGAGCTTTCGTTCGAACCAATCGGGGGATCATCCGCGAAACAGCGCAGTTTCGGCGGAGACATGCTTCCCATGCTCATCCTGATGGCGCTGGGCATGATCGGGCTTCTCGCCCTCCCCCTCTCGTTCGCAGAGGAGCGGGAAAAGCATACGCTCGACGCCCTGTTCCTGACCCCGACCACCACGACCGAACTGATCGTCGGCAAATGCCTCTTCAGCTTCGTCCTCCAGCACGCCACGGTTCTCGCCATGGTCGCCCTGAACGGGCGCTGGGACGGAAACCAGCCGTATTTCTGGCTGTTCGTCTCGCTCGGAAGCGTGATGTTTCTGCTCGTGGGCCTGTTCATCGCGGCCGTCGCCGAAACCCAGGCATCGGTAAACGCTATGGGAAGCAGCCTGTTTCTCTGTTTCCAGATGATTCCGACCCTCAGTGCAACCAACGATCTGTTGCGCATGGCGGCGAATGTCGTGCCTTCGACCTATGTCCTGCGTGGAATCCGCAAAGCCCTGTTCCTCGATCTCGCGAAGGTCGATATCCTCGGCGATCTGCTGATACTGGCCGTCGTCACGGGACTCTTGTATCTGATCACGAGGATCGTTTTCCGTCGCATGCAGATGGCATGACCGTCTTGCAAAGATGAGGGATTCAGGGGTATCCTGCGGAACCAGTTCTTCAACAAGGTGACAAGCGGCAGCGATTATCCATGGAAAAAGTCAATTTTGACGACATAGTACGAAATCTCATGGTCTTCCTGAAAGGCCAGGTGCCGTCCCTGCAATCGAAGCATTCGCGGGATGATCTCGTGCACCAGATTCAGAACATCGTTTACACTCTGCGAACCTTCCTCATCCAGCTCGAAGCGGCCTCCTCCTCCGATCCGAGGAAAACGCCGGAATATCAGAGCGCTATCCAGGAAATCGAGAGCTTCAAGAAAACCAACGCCCGCCTCGAGGAATCTCTCTTCCTCGAAATGAGCAAGCATCAGAAGTTGACGGCCGAGATCGACAAACAGGCGGTATTGCTCAAGGACCGCGACCAGAATATCGCCCAGCTCAACAACGAGATCGCAGCGTTGCAGCGCCAGATCGGCGAACTCCAGAACAGGCCGCCCAGCGAGATGCAGAGCGCCGATTTCGAGTCCCAGCAGGCGGCCCACGAGGAAGAAAAAGCCGCTTTCGCTGACGAGAAGGCCCGTCTCGAGGCGGCGGTGGCCGAGGCCGGCGCAAAAACGCAGTCGGCCACGGAAGAGTTGATCCGCCTGTCAACCGAACTGAACAAGGTACGCGAGGAGTACGAAGGCGCAACCCAGCGTCTCGACGAGTTGCAGAGCCTCTCCGAAACCATCGACCGCGAACGTCAGCTGAAGGAACGCGCGGAGCAGGCGCTCGGCGCCGCGAAGCTCGAGTTCAACCAGGAACGGGAACAGCTCACCGCGGAAGTCGAGAAACTCCGCAAAGAGTACGAGGAGCTGAAGAATCAGCCCCTCAAGGACCAGGACACCTACCGGAAGATCATTAAGGCGCTCCAGGAAAAGATCGACAAGCTCCAGCGCACCCTGCACAGCGGGCCGGCGGGAGACGCGATCCAGAACATCCAGGCAGCCGCGGAGGCCCGGATCAAGGCGCTCGAAATGGCCCTCGCCGAGGCTAAATGCCAGATCGAGCTCGGAACGCCTGTTTCACCCGAAAAATTCGAAAACCTCACCCGCGAAAACAATGAACTGCAGCAGCGGATCATCGATCTCGAAGCCACCGTCCGCCGTCTCCTGGCCACCAAGGAGCACGCTCAGGGGGAACAGACTCAAGGCCTCTCGAGCGGTTTCCAATGCGACGAGATCATTCTGTTCTTCGAGGTGCTGACGACGCTCATCTCGAAACTTGGCACCTCCCCGGAAAACCGCGATCTCCGGCAGAAGGCGGAAAAGGCGTTCACCGTTCTCGAGAAAACCCACGCCGTCGAGCCCGTGTCGTCACTCGGCCGGATGTACGAAGAGAAGATGCACAAGGTCGTAAAATCCTTCATTGCGCCGTTCCTCGACGACGGTATGGTCGTAAACGAGATCAGCCGAGGCTATCTTTCGGGCGACCAGATCATCCAGCGTGCGGTTGTCTGGGTGGCGAAGTCCAGGTTCCAGTGCTCAGATTGCGGTTCCCCGTCGAGGCCACAGGACAACTTCTGCCCCAAATGCGGTCTCGAACTCTGTGCTCCTGACGGAACGCCGAAACGCCGGCTGCCTCAGCTTCCCACCGATCCTGAGATAGGCATCCAGCTTCTCGATGTCCTCATCGGACAGCGCCAGATCAAGGCGATGCAGGGGCTTCTCGCGCATCTCATGATGGCAAATCCTGGCCATAACGGCCTTCTGATCCGCAACAAGCAGATCACCCAGATTCTTTCGGAACTGCCTCCGGAAGGATAAGATACGACAGAACGGAGACCCGCGCACATGGCGGAAATAGACCCGAATTTGAATCAGCAGACGGCTCCAGAAGCGAGCAGAGCTCCGACCATCGGCGACCAGATCGAGGAACTCGAATCCAGTTATCCCTGGGGAATCATCGCCTTTCTCGGCGCCTGGGCGTTTCTCCTGTTGACATACTGGCTCTGACGCCCATCAGGGGCGCTGGTCGAGAAGCCAGGCCTGTACCCTGTTCACGACGTTCTGCAGCTGCAGCGTCGTTTCTCCGACATTGCCGTCTCTCCGGAAATACCGGCAGCCGTGGCCTTTCACGTCGGTGCTGATGGCGGAGCCGCCGATCGTCGTCACCGGCATTCCGATCAACTGCACGCCGGCGTTGGTTCCCGACAGGTTCAGCCCCTTGATGCCGTAATCCCCTGAAACCGTCGAAGTGTACCGGTTCAGAAGCAGGCTGAGGTAAAATCTTCCCAGCGTGCGTGAGAACGGTTCGTTCGTTATGGCTTCGATCGCCCGGTACCCCACCCGGGTGCTCGTGCTGAGAGCTCTCGTGATCTCCCGGGACGTCGTTCCGTATCTGTTCGCCTCGGCAAGGAAGCGGACAAAGAGATAGGAAAGCCCGTAACTCTCGATGCCGTACCAGGTCGTCAACGACATGTTGTTGAACGCCGCCTGCGCCTGCATCATCTTGATGATCTGCGCGGTGTTCGCGTCGCCAGCCGAGATTCCATAGCCGGCGATATCTTCGGCATATTTCGCCTGTCCCTCGGCAAGCCAGGTTTCCTCGAAACCGTTCATCGCGAGGCGTTTCTGGTAAAAGTTCACCATGTGCTGGAACTCATGCGCGATCGTTCCGTACCGGACGACATCCGTCAGCCCGGAACTCGAATACCGCACGTAGATGATCTTGCGCGTGTTGCTCTCGCGCAGTTGGATGTCGAGCGGATTGTTCCCATACAGATCGGCACCGTAAAACAACCCGATGATTCCCTCACGCATGGCGTTCGTCAGAAGGATCGTCAGGTGCGTGTCGTTATCCGGCCCCTTCGCCGGCTCGTTGCCGTAGGCATCACGGACCGACGCGGCAATGCCCTCTTCGAATTTGAGCCGGATATCCGACACAAGGCCGTAATCGGGCGACACGATCGATGTATCAACATAAATATACAATTGGTCGCTGACGCCAACGCATCGGGCCTTGATGAAGTTGTTCGGATACGCCGTCGTCGTCGCCACGCTTCCATACGCAGTGATATAGAAATTTCGAATGTCTCCGACGGTGATGGAGGCGATAACCGACGCATTCGGGCCGCTCCCATCGACATTCGGCATGCCGTGCAAAGCGAGTCTTCGCTCGAGTTCACGGATCGCAGCCTCGGGAGTCGTTTTGAACGAATCGGGAAGAGCGATTTCTCCCTGATTGACGACATTCGGGCTGACTTGGAAGCTGGACGTCGCCTCGACGCCCACGACCGCAGCCAGGAGATACCGACCGATTCCGAGACTCGGAACGGATACGGCCGCCGTTTCCCCGCTCGAAAGCGTCACCGGGAAGCCCGCCGACCGGTAGTTCGTCGGCAGCGCCAGGTCCGACGCCATCGTGAAGCCGGCCTGAACGCCGGTGATCAGTTTGTTCAGCGCCAGGTCCGTCGCCGAATTGTTGGCGAGCGAGACGATCTGGTAGGCACCTGGCCAGAAGGGCGTCGTCGGCGTCAAACGAAGGATGGAGGGTGTTACCCAGTCTTTCGCGTAACTTGTATTCGGAGTGAATGCGACCGCATTTTCCACGGACGTCTGGCTCATGGGTTCGCTGAAGGTGAAGGTGATCGACGTCCCCGTCGCGACGCCTGCCGCACCCGCCGCGGGAACGACCGAGAGGAGCGTCGGCGCCGTCGTGTCGGCGGTGATTGCCTGGAGCGTCGTAAATCTGTTGGTCGAGGAGGTCGCCGATGCCGTGCCGTCGGAGGCACGGACCTTCCAGTAATACGTCTGACCGGCATCGAGGGCCGCCGGAACGTATGACGGGGTCGTGAGTCCCGTGACGAGGGGTGTCGAAAGCGTGCTGTTCAGCCCGAGGAACACGTCGTAGGTGAGCGCGTCGCCATCGGGATCGCTCGCCGTCCAGGAGAGGGTCGGCTGTGTGGCGACGTTGGCGGCGGCGTTCGCCGGGGTGTTCAGCGTTGGCGCCAGCGGAGCGCCGTTCGCCTGAACCGTCGTCGTGAACGTCCAGATGGAGGGATTGGCGTTGGTAAGCCCCGCGGTATCTTTCGCAACGATCTGCCATGAATAGTTGGTGTTATTTTTCAGGACGGCCGGAACGAGAAGATACTTGTAGGTTACGCCACTGGCAATACATGGCAGGGGAGCGACCGTGCCGAGGAAGACGTCGTATGTCATGGCGTCTCCGTCGGGCTCCGTCGCATCCCAGCGGAGCTGGGGCCTGGTCTCGACGCCACTCGCCCCTGCGGCGGGATAGACGACCACCGGGTCGCCGGGCGGA
>JAKJFL010000273.1:0-5146 GCA_022704935.1 Candidatus Rifleibacteriota bacterium | reverse complement strand
TTCACCTACGGCGACTACCGTTCCTGGTCCGAAGAGGACCGGTGGGAGCTGATCGACGGCGTGGCCTACGACATGACGCCGGCCCCGGCCCGGATTCACGCCGATCTGTCGATGGCCCTCCTGAAGCAACTGCTCGCGTATTTCGAGGGGAAGCCCTGTAAGGTATATTATGCCCCGTTCGACGTACGGCTCCCGGAAGGTAACGAGCCCGATGACGAGATCGAGACAGTCGTTCAGCCGGATCTACTCGTGGTCTGCGACGACAAAAAGCTCGACGACAAGGGATGCCGGGGCGCGCCCGACCTGGTCATCGAAATACTTTCCCCGGCGACGGCGTCGAAAGACTGCATTCTAAAGCGTGCGTTATACGAAAAACACGGTGTGCGCGAGTTCTGGCTGGTCGACCCGGCCAACCGCGTGGCAACCGTCTATTCCCTCGGGGCCGACAGGTTGTTTGGCAAGCCGGCGATCTACTCCGACGAAGACACGGTGCAGGCGGGCCTGTTCCCTGACCTGAACGTCGATTTCAGCAAAGTCTTCCCCGCCCAGCCGAAAACCGTCCGCGAACGCCCCGCCAGATACCTCTAGGCCAGGTTTCCACGAATATAATAAGAACGTTTCACCACAGAGCCACAGAGGCACAGAGATACAACGTTTTGAAGAATATTTCTTTCTCTGTGTCTCGGTGTTAATGCTGGTTTGAAACTATTTTTCAGCTTTCGTGCCAGATGAGGTCGATGGCGATCGTGGCGGCGAGGACGAGCGGGGCTTTCGCGAGGTCGCCGGCGATGTCGATGCGATAATCGTCGGCCGTCGTCATCAGCTCGCGGGCGAGGCCGCCCCACAGGTGTTCGATCCGGGCGAGACGGCCGCCCGAGGTGTCCTCGAAGCTGAACGTGCGGCCGAGCAGGTCGCCACGGACGGTCCCGAGAGAGGAGCCGTCGGGGGCGGAGACGTCGAGCCGTGGTTTGACGGCGCAGCCCGCTTCGTTCAGGACGGCGATGGCGGCGCCTTCCGCGTTTTTGACGACGATTTTCGCGTAGGGGCGCCAGCCGGCACCGTTCAGTTCGAGCAGTCGGTTCCCGGAGGCATCCTTCACCTCTACGGTGACGGGAAGCCAGCTTTTGTCAAAAAAAGTTTTTGCTATGGAATTGCCGATGCAGGACCGCTCCTCGGCTTCACCCAACAGCTCCTTCCCGGTTTCGTCGGTGATCCGGTAGGATTCGTGAAGTTCAGCCGCGCCGACGGCCTCGTGAATGCAATACACGCGCTTTTCGAATAATCCGCTCATCTCGTCACTCTCCTTGTGCCCGATTCGTTGATTCAACTTCGAAGAACGATCCGCAGATCACGCAGATCGTGAACCTGAAATGAACTGCCGGTGCAATGATGTGTTTCCGCAGTCACCAGACGGCCAGGGTCGGTGTCGCCTGCCAGCCATCGGGGATCTCTCCGGCCGCCGAGGCGACCTGTTTCATTTCATCCCAGAGTGCCGGATCGACGGCGCCGGCCGGCCCGTTTCCGGAAGAGGCTTTCTCGGCAGCCGCTTTCAACCCGGTTTTCCAGCGGTTTCGGGTCGGTTCGTCCGCCGCGAGCCAGCCGGCCCGCAGAAGGTGCCAGGTCTTGTCGAAGCCGCTCAGGTGCTGCCTGACCTGTTCCGTGTAACCCGGAAAGCCGTCGGCCATCGCCCGCATGAAACCGTCGCGTTCGGCCGGCGGAAGCGTTTCAGGTTTGTCGGGGGATCGAGCGAAACCGAGATACTCGGTGAAGGCTTCCAGGTCCTGGAGGGAGACCGAGTCCGAGCCCTGGGCTGCGATGATCTTCGTCGTTCCGTCGCGAACCTGCATGTAGAGCTGGGCGGCGGGGTCGGCTTCATCGTCGGCGGCGGTGCCTTCGAAGTCTTCGCGCAGGATCTCGCGGACAACCTGGCGCTGGTCGGGATTCATCGAGGTCATCGACGTGACCAGCTTCGAGGCTTCGAGGAATGCCTTCCGGCCCTCGGGGTCCATGTCGGCGCACTCTTTCTTCAGGATTTCGAGGAACAGCTCTTTCTGGCCGGTCGTCAGGCGCGTGCCGAGCGTGTACTCGATCAGTCGCACGTGATCGCGCACGGCCTGGGCGGTGATCGGCGGCTCACCCGGCGAGACCAGTTCGGGAAGGGCGCCGTGGGCCGGCGCCGAGACCAGGGCGACCAGCAGGCCACAGATCGGCAGAGCCTTGCGCAAGGCGAGAAACATGCGGTTTTTCTCCAGGTGCGTGAGTATTGTGGTTCACATTCTAGACCCGCGGCCATTCATTGGCAACATCATCGCTGGAATAGAATATCAGGAATGAGCATGAGAGGGGCACATCGCGAGGCGGGGTCGGATGTGGTATAATCCGACGACACGACAGGGGATTTCCGCTGTCGCGCAGGTCATCGCACCACGGAAACGGGACAACGCAACATGGCGCTGGTACTGGTCAAGGAAATTGCACGCGATCACGGGCTGACGGTCATCGCGGGCCAGGAAGGCCTGGACCGCAAGATCATCTCGTCGGAAGTCCACCGGCCCGGCCTCGAACTGGCGGGCTTTTTCGAGCATTTCGGCTATGAGCGCATCATCGTGCTGGGACGGACCGAGCTAGCCTACCTCGGCGAGCAGGCCCCCGAGACGCGGAAAGTCCGGCTCCGTCAGCTTCTCTTTTTTAATATACCATGTATTATAATAAGTGACGACCTGCTCGTTCTCGACGAGCTGATTGAGCTGTGCAACCAGAAGCAGGTTCCGATCCTGCGCACGGCCGAACGGACCGGCGAGTTCGTGTATCAGCTCTCGCGCTACCTGCACAACCGGTTCGCGCCGCGCAAGAGCGTGCACGGCGTTTTCCTCGAGGTATACGGTGTCGGTATTTTGATCATCGGTCCTTCCGGCATCGGGAAGAGCGAATGTGCGCTCGAGCTGATCAAACGCGGCCACCGGCTGGTCGCCGACGACGCGGTCCAGCTTCTCAAAATCAGCGACACGAAAGTGGTCGGCTCGCCCGACGAGATGATCCGGCACCACATGGAGATCCGGGGCCTCGGCATCATCGACATCCGGTCGCTGTTCGGCATTGCCGCGACGTCCGACGAGAAGACGGTCGAGATGGTCATCAACCTCGAAAAGTGGGACGATCGCAAGGAATACGACCGGCTCGGCATCATGCAGCGCACGACGAAGCTGCTGAAGGTCGAGGTGCCCTGCACCACGATCCCGGTGCGCGAGGGCCGCAACCTGGCCGTCGTGGTCGAAACGGCGGCGATGAACTTCTATCTCAAGCGCATGGGCGTGTTGACAGCCGAAAAGTTCGCGAAGAAGCTCCAGGCCAAGATGACCGGAGACTTCTGATGCGGTTTTCGCTGCGCCGGTGGTTCGGGCCGTCGGTACGGACCCGCCGCTGGGTGATTTTCCTGGCGGGCGGCGTCGCGATGGCGTGTATCTCGGTGTTCCTGGCCGGCCTCGCGATCATGATGCTGACGCCGTTCCATCTCGATACCATCCGGAGCTTCGATCCCCTCGCGATCGCGCTTGCGGCGCTCAGTGCGTTCCTGCTTGGCTTTTTTTGGCTTTCTCTCGGCATCCGGAGCTCCTTCCAGCTGCTTTCGATGCGTGACTACGAGACGTCCGAGAAGCTGCGAGCCCTCATGTTCCGGAAACAGCCGACGGGGCCGCGCCCCCAGCTCGTGGCCGTCGGCGGCGGAACGGGACTCAGCTCGCTGCTCAAGGGTTTGAAGGAGCTTCCGATCGATCTGACGGCGGTCGTCACCGTGACCGACGACGGTGGCTCGTCGGGCCGGCTCCGAAAAGACCTGCAGATCCTGCCCCCGGGCGACATCAGAAACTGTCTCGTCGCGCTGTCTGGCTCCGAGAGCCTGCTGTCGCGGCTGTTCCAATACCGGTTCGGCGAGGCCGGCGGCGAGATGGGCGGCCACAGCTTCGGTAATCTGTTCATCGCCGCGATGACGGGCGTGCTTGGAGATTTCGGCACGGCTGTGCGCGCCGCGAGCCAGATTCTCTCGATCCGCGGCCAGGTCTTGCCGGTCACATGCGAAAACGTCGAGTTGATCGCCCGATTCGAGGATGGAGCGGAACTGCAAGGCGAAACCGCGATCTCGGCCGCCGGCAAGCGCATCGTCGAGATGAGCCTGCGGCCGGACGAGCCGCTTCCAAACCCGGAAGCGCTCGCGGCGATCGACCGTGCCCGTCTGATCGTGCTCGGCCCGGGAAGCCTGTATACGAGCGTCATTCCGAACCTGCTGGTGCCGGAGATCGCCGAGCGCATCAACCGCAGCCCGGCCCGCGTCGTCTACGTCTGCAACGTTATGAGCCAGCCGGGCGAGACCGACAACTTCTCGGCGGCCGACCACGTGTCCGCCCTGTTGAGCCAGACGCCGCTGCGGCGCATCGACGTGGCGGTCGTCAACTCGCGCCGTGCCGCGAAGCCGCTGATGGAGCGGTATGAGAAGATGAACCAGTATTGGGTGCCGCCGACGGTCACCCGCATCGAGGACCGGGGCATCCGCGTCGTCAGCGGCGATTTTCTGCAGGAGACGGACATGGTGCGGCATGACTCTCGCGCGCTTGCCGATGTGCTGGCGGCGCTGATCGCCGAAGATCCGGCCGTGTCGATTCCCGCGTGAGCCGTCTGTATCATCTGACTCTGAAACGGGACCTCCTGACCGCCCCGCCGTCGCTTCCCTGCTGCTGCGAAACCTTTCTGGCCGGTATCGCGCGGCGGCGCGGCTCGTCGATGACCGTCCGGGGGCCGCGCCGGCTGCGTCGCTTCCTGAAAACCGGCGTCGACGCGGTTCTTCCGCCGGGCGTTGCGATGGAGAAAGCCGGTCGCGACCTGCGCATCGGCGGTATCGACCCGGCCGCCCTGCGGCGGAACACGGCGGAGCGCCTGAGAATCCAGGCGGCCGGTCCGTCGGGCGGCCACTGTCCGCGGGCGTTTCTGCGGGCCCTGTTCGTCAGGGCGGGCTACATGCAGGACCCAGAGCATGGCTACCATCTGGAGATCGTCCTTCCGGGAAAATGGGCCTTCCGGCTGCTGCGCATCAGCGCCCGGGCCCTCCGGCTGCGCTTCAGATTCTGCCGTCGCCGGGGTCGCATCGTCGCGTATA
>JAKJFL010000272.1:0-5148 GCA_022704935.1 Candidatus Rifleibacteriota bacterium | reverse complement strand
TGCAGAAGCCGAGATGCGCCGCTACACCCAGACACCGGGCTATCCGCTGAGCTACATGGCGGGCAAACATCTTCTGCTCGAACTGAAGAATTCGCTGCAGCAGCGGTTCGGCACCGATTGTTCCGACCGGGATTTTCATGACCTGGTCGTTCATGAAGGCAGTATTCCGTTGTTCCTGGCACGAGAATTTTATCCGCAGCTTCTCCAGAACAAGCTCGCGGCCGCACAGAGAAACGCCTGACGATGACATTCAAACGACAGTTGTACATCCCCGGAAAACGCGACTATATCAAAGGGCACAACCGCCCCGCCGTCGACTGCATCCTCTGCGCCATCATCGACGGCAACGAGCGGGTCGACCGGCTCATGATCTGGGAAGACGACCTGATCGCCGTCTCGGCGAATCTGTATCCCTACAATGCCGGCCATCTTCTTCTTTTCCCGAAGCGACATATTTTCGACCCCCGCGAAATGACGACCGCCGAGGTCACGCGCATGGCGGAAGTCCAGAAAATCTGTCTCGACGCCCTCGACCGCGTATACGAACCAGCCGGATATAATATCGGATCGAATATCGGCGAGGCGTCGGGCGCCAGCATCGAGCATCTCCACCAGCACATCGTGCCCAGGTATCCGAAGGAACTCGGCTTCGTCGACATCTGCGCCGGAGCGAAAATCATCATCGAAGACCCTCACGTGACGATGGAAAAACTCCGGGCCGCCGTTTCCACGCCGAAAAAGCCGTCGCGCCGTCCCTCCAAGGGCGCATAGCCACAACGGGGCGGAGCGCGATCCGCCCGGATCGTCTGGTGATGATGCCTGACTCGGCATCAAAATATCGCGACATTTTGCATGGGGCGCAAGTGTGATATACTCGATTCCGCTTTCATCTTCTTAGAAGATCAATTCAGTGTGTCAGGAGAGAACAATGAAGAGGCTTTTCAACCGAATGATGCTTGTGATCGCGGCCACCGCCCTCTGCCCGATGGCCGGGTTTGCCGCCGTCGAAGACGAACTCAAATATCTCGGTTACTCCAACGAGTTCAGTGATATGGCCCATGACGCCTATGCGAAGACTCACAAGGAAGCCCCGAAGACTCCCGAGACGGCCCCCAAGGTCCCAACCGTCATGGATGAAGCGGATGCGGTGAAAGAGCAGCTCGCCGAACTCGGTCGCTCGCGTTCTCTCACGCCTGAAACTCCCGTCACCTCCGCCGAGTCGAAGACCAGACTCGACGCCTTCTGGAAGAAGATGAGCCCTGATGCTGCCGAACCCATCGTCACCATGCCGGAAGAGCTTCGCGCCCAACTCAGGGAAGCCCTGACCCAGACCCTCAATACCGCCGGCTATGAAATCAATCAGCTCGACCTGATCGACGCCCCCTCGAATCTCGGCAATCCACAGGTCCGTGCGGTCATCCGCGTCGTCAAACCTCTCAAGACGAAGGATTCCTACCGCGAGATCCAGAACAACCTCGCCCAGATCAAGGATGCCTGCCTCCAGGCGGGAACGATCGACAGCGTTCTGTATCTCAGCGAACTGACCACCTTCATCGCCGTCAATCCGAAGAACAAGTATTATTACGAAAAAACCGTTCTGAATCCCTGATTCCGGGGCAGAACACCCCACTCCGCCGGACAGGAAGGTAATGGCCGCTCCGTTCTCACTTGCCATGTCCGCCCGTCTCACGACGAGGCTTCTTGCATACGCCATGATCAGCACCCTGGTCGTGGCGTTTGCCGCTCTCGGCATTTTCATCGCCTCGTATTGGGCGCCGGAGTATGCCCTCGGCGGTCTTCTGCTGGGGTCTTCTCTCGGCGCCTTCATCGCCGTTCACGAGTCGACGCTGATCGGCTGCCTCTGCGGCATGCTGATCGGGCTCGTCGCGGCTCCGTTCGTCTACGCGATCCTCGATTTCGAGACGTCCTACATGGTCGTGTTCATTTTTTCCCTTCTCGGTGCGGTCCTCGGAGAGCCCTTTGCCTTTTTCTGGCGCGAGGCGGATGAGGACACGCAGCCCGGAGACAAGCGGTGAGCGTCGTCCGGCTGGTCATGCTCGACGGCGATGAAGCCGTTTCCGGACTCGTTCCCTCCCCATCGATCGATTCAATACTGTCAGCTATAGCCAGGGGTGCGACCAACATCGCCACCTTCTGGCCTCTCGTCGCGGAGATAGATTCCGGCCTTCGCGAGCACTTCGAGTCGAATCTCGATCCCTCGCCTCTCCTCGAGGGAACCGGCGACGGTCTGCTGGTCATCAGCTGGGAGCACAACTGCATCGAGTCGTTCCAGGAATACCAGCCCGTGCGCGCCGAGGGAACGGCCCGCCGGCACAACGGGCTCCACGCTGTCGGTGCCGAGGCCGAACAGCGGTATGCCATCGGTCCTCAATGGCACATCATAGATCATCATTTCGAAGAAAGCAGGCATTGAGCCATGGCCTACTGTCACGGCTGCGGCGCGGTCAACACGGATGATGCCATTACGTGCATCGCTTGCGACCGCCCCCTTGCAGTCATCTGCCCCCAGTGTTCCTCCCGAAACGATCCGAGCGCCTCGTTCTGCGCATCCTGCGGGCGCATTCTGAATCTCAATGCGCCCGCGGAAAGCCCCGCGGCGCATGCAGTGATTCCGCCGGCCCCCGGAATCGCAACGAACATCTCGGAACGGACCGGAGGTGTTCCGAGCGCGAATACGATGCCGCCGGCCAAAGCCACGGCCGATCTCCCGCCGCGCGGCCCCTTCCTGAAGGCGGTTCTGGGCGGGTTCGCGTTTGCGTTCCTGTATCTGAGCCAGGCGTTGAGCGGATACCCTCTCGCCGGGATCCTTGCCGGACTCGCAAGCGGCATGATCACGCTCTGGGGGGCCGTCGAGCTTTCTCTCTGGGCGCTCGAACGCCACGAACCGCGCCACACCGATGCAGAGACGCCCGAAGAACAGCTGATGGCCGAAGACCTGCCGGCCCCGCTCGCCCCCGAGATCGAGCCGGTGGGCGGCTCCTTCGAGGACGTCGACCGGGAAGCCCTGTCCCCGGTTCAGCCGGTCGCGAAGATCGCCCAGCCGGCCGGCATGGTTTCATCGATGGTCGCCGACATGGCACCACCCGACGATGAGACGTCCGTCAGACCACGCCAGCAACCGTCCGCTGCGGCGCCAGCCGCCGATCCGGGGCAGATCTCCGGCCAGACGGAGACGGGTTCGGGGCGCGCAGACGAGGAACTGGTGCTTTCGGGTGATGACGCCGAGCTCACGAAGCGCGAGAAGACCTCCCAGACCCTCGCCGAGTTCCTCGACGACGGCATCGGGCAGGAAATCACCCTCGTCCTGAAGAAAATCGGGAAAAATCCCGACAGCTATCCACTCAGACTGCGCCTCGCGCAGCTCCAGGAAGAGCGCGGCGAACTCACCAACGCCGTCGAAACCATGGAAACCTGCCTGAAAAGCAATCCCCAGGCGCCGGAAGTCTTCCTGTATCACGGGGCTCTCCTCCGCAGATCCGGACAGCCGGACAAAGCCCGCGAAGCCTTCCAGAAAGCGCTTTCGATGAACCGGTATCTCGCGAAGGCATACTACCAGCTGGGCAGTCTCGAACGCGCCGAGCGGCGCATTCCCGAAGCCAGAGATGCCCTGCAGAAATGCATCCAGCTCACGCCCGACGATCCATACGCGCATTACCAGCTGGGCATGGTGTATCGCGAACTGGGCGAACTTCAGCTCGCGCAGCTCGAGCTCAAACGCGCCTGCATGCTGCATCCGTCGGATTCGTACGGGCACAGCCAGCTCGGCCAGATCTTCCAGACAACCCACCAGTGGGACCAGGCCGTTCTCGAATACTCGCAGGCGCTCAGCCTCAAGACGAACGACCCCTACGTGCTCGAAAGGCTCGGCGAGGTCATGATCGAAAAGCGCGAGTTCGAACGCGCCGCCGAGCTGCTCCAGGAGGCCCTGTCGCACCAGTTTCACCCCGACACCCGCACGATGATCAAGCTGGGAAAGGTTCTCCAGCTTCTCGGACGCACGCGGGACCTCGCAACGCAGATGGAGGAAGTGCTTCGCCTTTCCCCGGGAACCCCGGATGCGATGTTCCTGCTTGCCCGGGCCCATATCGCCGAGCACGACCACGTGCGCGCCGTCTCGGTTCTGCAGAACCTGCTCGAGATCGCGCCTGACAACGCCGACGCCTGGCTCGAACTCGGCAAGCTGCATCAGGCGCAGGGCAAGGAAGACGATGCCATCGCCGCTTTCACCAAGGCCTCGCCCAATGCCCCCGACCAGGCCGGCGTCTGGAACACGATCGGCGTGCTACTCTCGAACCGCAAGGACTACACCGAGGCTCTCAATGCCTTCCGGAAGGCGCTCAGCTACGATTATTCCGATGTACAGATCCAGAACAACCTGAAGACCGTCCAGAAGAAAATCGAGTCGAACTGCCGGCGGGTCATCGAGACTGCGGAAGAAGCCCTCGCCGAGGATTCCGGAAAACTCGACTCGTATCTGCAACTCGGCCTCGCCTATGAGATGATCGACCGGCCCGACGAGGCGATGATGGCGTATCAGCGGCTGCTCTCGATCAAACCTGACTCGATCGAGGGGCTGCAGGCGTATGCAGACTTGCTCAAGCGGCGCGGGAAGCTTCGAATGGCCATGCGATGCTACCGCGAGATCCTCAAGATCCGGCCAGACCACGCGGATGCCCGGCTGCACCTGGTTCGCGGCCATCTCGCGCTCGGCTTCGTCAATGAGGCCCTGCGGCACGCGGTCGTCGCGCAGAAACTCCTGCCGGACGACCCGCGCGTGCATTTCCTCCTCGGGAAGATCTACTTCGCCAAGGGGCTCGCGCCGCGCGCCCTGCGCGAATTCTCGATCGTGGCCAACTCGTCGAAGTCCGACCCGGACATGATCAGCTGGGCGGAGCTGATGCGACGGCGGCTGCAGAAGAAGTCATGAAACTTCGACTCTTCCGGCGAAACACCGTGCTTCCGCCGCGGGCGGCGGTGGGTCTGCTGCTGCTGACACTTGCGGGCCACGGGGCGGCGGCGCTCGAGCAGCCCCAGTTCGAAGACCCGACTCAGCGGCAGGCAACGCTGCGCGAGATACTGACAGGCCAGCAGTCACGGCCGCGCGCCGACACCTATTACCTGATGGCC
>JAKJFL010000271.1:0-5178 GCA_022704935.1 Candidatus Rifleibacteriota bacterium | reverse complement strand
CGCCGGAAAGAGGATTACCTGCTGGCTCTGCACGCGCTGACCGACGCCGACCAGCAGGTCCGCCTGGTTGCAAAACTCGTCAGCCAGGCCTTCTCCGGCCAACCCTACTTCGTCGAACTGAAGGGCCTTTCCACGGACGAGATCCGGGCGAAGGTCGCCGAACGCTTTCCGGAGCTGAAGGAAAGCGGGCCGACGCTGGTCGAACTGCCGCAACAGGAACGGGATTACCAGAAGCTCGCGTCGGATCTGCAGGCGCGCGGCAGACAGGCAGAAACGATGAACGGCGTCTGGGAAGGCCATTTCCCGAAACAGGCGGCGATACTGAACACCCTCCGGACCGACACCCAGGAGCTTCTCGCCGGCCTTCTCGAGCCGGGCGAAACGTTTGACCGGGCGTTCATCGGCTTCTTCACCGAGCAGCTCGGCCCCTTCCGCGACTGCAAACGGTCTCTCGACAGCAACGCCACCACCACCCTGGTCCAGCTCGCTCACGTCCGCGATCCGGAAGCCATTTCGCCGGTGTATGCGACCTTGTTCGGCCTTCTCGAGCGTCCCATCTATCTTCTCGTCCTGCTGACGGGGAAACGGCTGATCCTGTTCCTGCGCGACCAGCTGAAAACCTCTTCCGCCGCGGTCCACGCGGTTCCCTGCCAGCTGATCACGGCCGTGAAGGGACATCGGACGCCGCTCGGATACACGATCGAGCTCGAGACCGCCCAGGACATGTTCAAACTGCCTCAGCTCTTCCATTCCGACGGGGAGGAGCTCGAAAAGCTGCTGAGAGAGCGAAGCATCGAAACGATCCAGTCTTCCGAGGAGTTCATCGAACGGGACTTCGAGAAGGAGATCGCGCGGCTCGACAGGCTGTTTCAGGCAAAGGCCGTCTCCGGCCCGGAATATATGTTCCGCAAGAGCAGGCTCCAGAAGATGGAGCTCGAGAAGTTCTCCGACGCGAACGTCGAGCGTCTGCTCGCCAAGCGGTTTTCCGATGCCGGTCTCGGCAAAAAATTCGACGAGCAGCTCCTGAAGAAGTTCACCTGCGAGCGGACCGTCATGTTCACGGATATCGTCGGCTATTCAAAGAAGGCTGCGCAGAAGGAACTGATCGACACGATGACGCTCCTCGCCGTGCACGACAAGACGCTGATGCCGATCATCACGGAGTTCCAGGGCCGTCTGATCAAGAAGATCGGCGATGCCCTGATGGTCGCGTTCGAGGACCCGCTTGCCGCCTGCCGCTGCGCGATCCGCATGCAGGGTGCCCTGATCGAGCTGAATCGGACGAGTTCCGAGAAGATCCTGATCAGAATCGGCATCAACACCGGGACGGTGTTCGTCAAGAACGACGACGTGTTCGGCGATGCCGTAAATGTAGCGGCACGTATGGAATCGATGGCCCAGCCGGGCATGATCTTTCTGACCGAAGCGACACACGCGAAAATAGGGAGCACGGTCCCCTGCAACGACTGCGGGGAACGGAGCGTCAAAGGTCAGCGCCAGCCCCTGAGAGTCTACATGATCGTCGACGAGAGCCACGGCTCCGCCGAGATGCTCGAGCAGGCGGACGAGTTCCGCCGCGAGATGGGCATTGCCGAGCCCGCTTCGACAACCTCCCCGCTTCCCACGGCCCAGGCCGCGCCGGCCACAGGTTCCACGGAAGCCATGGGTGCCCAACCAGCTGTGACCGCGCCGATCGAAACGCCGGACGCATGTGCCGACGCTGTCAGGGCATCGGTCATGGCTGCGGTGGAATGGTACAAGAAGGGCGTGTATCTTGGCCGGCCCCGGAACGCAGAGGTCGAGGCATGGTTCACGCGGTTCGTCAGAGAGCTGCAGCACCGGCTCTGAACGCGGCGAGCGGAACGCCGACGATCAGCGCATCAGGAGAATGCATACGTCAGCGGGTTCATCCTGCCGCCCCTATCTTTCGGCCGCGCGTGCGGTGTTGGCTCTGACAGCTTCGGCGATCAGCCCGGCGACCGAAACGACGGTGATCTTCGGGTGGCCGACGATGCCTGGATGAGCCACGGTGTCTGTGGTAATGAGCTCGGAAACAACGCTATCGTCGAATTTTTTCAGCCCTGCGGTTGAGAGGAGCGGATGCGTGATCATCGCGACGATATCGCGGGCGCCGCGCTCTTTCAGGGCTTTTGCGGTTTCGGCGATAGTGCCGAACGAGATCGAGAAATCATCGACGATGACGGCGTTCTTTCCCGCGACGGAGCCGATCACTTCGAGAATCCGAGCATCCTCGGCGTGGCCCTTCCGCGTCTTGTCGCAGATGACGGTCTCGCATTGCAAAAGTTCGGATATCTTGCGGGCGCTCTTCGCGTAGCCGGAGTCGGGGGAAACGACGACGAGATCGGGGATCTTCCGTTTCGACAGAAACTCGGCCAGCACGTGCCTGGCATGCAGATGGTCGAGGGGAATCCGGAAGAAACCCTCGACCTGCGGGCTGTGCAGATCGATCGTGATGACCCGGTTCGCGCCCGCCCCCTCGAGGGCATCGGCGCAGACCCGGGCTCGTATCGAGACGCCGGCTTCCTCTGATTTGTCGGACTTCGCGTAGCTGAAGAACGGCATGACGACCGTGATGAAACCGGCATCGGCCCGGCGCAGGGCGTCGACGAGAAACAGCAGTTCCATGAACTGGTTGTTCGCGTCGAGGCCAACCGTCTGGATGATATATACCTGGTCGTTTTTTACAGGCTCGCCGATCCTGACGAAGGTGTTGCCCTCGGAAAACCTCAGCACCTGGACGGCGCCGGGCGTCGTTTCCAGCAGATCGCAGACTCTTTCCGTCAGTTTCCCGCTCGAACTTCCTGAAAATATTTTCATAGATATATCATTCCGGTTCTTGTGATATTGAGTTCATCGGATTGGCTTTCGTTTTGCAGGAATCAATAATCCTGCCAAGCTGTTCATCGGTCGGTTCCAATGATAGTATGTTCCCCCGATTTTTCAAACAGATACACGAACCAAAGGAAACCACAGGCTGCCATGAACGACTCCGCTCATCCCAGACCGACCGCACGGAAGGTCGACGCCGCGACGCTCGTCGTCGTCGGCCTGCTGCTGATGGGCTGCGCGATCCGTTTCGCCGTGCACGAGGAGCTGACGAACAATTACGGCTTCTTCTACTATCCGCCTCCGATCTCGGATATGGCCATCCACCTCGACCTGGCGAAGGAAGTCGCCGCGGGCCGGTTTCCCCAGCCGGTCATGTATACGAACCCCGGCTACTACCATCTTCTCGCGCTCGTTTTCAAACTCGGCGGCGACCAGGAAGTGATGTTCATCCTCCAGATGCTGCTCGGCGCCTGTATCGGGCCGCTTCTCTTTTCCGTCCTGCGCAGGTATGGCATGCGTTTCTCCGCAGCCGCCCTGACCGGCATGTGTTTCGCCCTCTACCAGCCATTCGTTTTTTACGAGCAGTTTCTGCTCCTGGAGCCGTTACACAATATATGCATCGCCATCCTGCTCGCGACGCTGACAGGGCTCCGAACCGGGTGGGTCCAATCGATGGCCGCATCTCTCCTGATTGGGGCCCTTCACCTGCTGAGGCCCAACATCGCGGTCCTCTGGCCGGTGGTTCTCTGGTGGCAGCACCGACGGGGCGCGAGCCGGATGATGCTGGTCGCCATGGTCGCCCTCTGGATCCCATTTTTCCTGTTCATTCCGGCGCGGAACTGGGTGCTGGGCGGCACGCCGGTGCCAGGCACGCTGAACTTCGGTGACAACGTCTACATCGGCAACCACAGCGGCTCGAACGGCACCTTCAATGTCGCCGACGGGTATCAGCAGCTTCGGAAGGAGGCGGATGCCCTCCCGCCGGCACGACAGACCGGCTTCTGGCTCCGCAAAACGCGCGATTCATGGGACTCCCAGGCAGGCTGGTTCCGACTGTTGGGTCGCAAGCTGCTCCTGCTCTGGGGCGCGTGGGAGCTGCCGAACAACATCAGCCTGCAGGCGATGGAGAGCAGGTCGAGAAGCCTTGCGGCCCCGTTCCTGATGCGCTTCGGTCTGCTCGCGCCCCTGGGTCTCGTCGGAATCGTCCTTCTGGCCCTGGACCGCCGCAGCGAGCTTCGCCGCCTCGGCCGGCTCCTTGCGGCAAGTATGGCGATCTTCACGGTCACGATCGCCGCGTTCGTCGTGCTCGGCCGATACCGACTTCCGATCGCCACCCTGCTTGCGATCGGGGCCGGCCAGACGCTTGGGGGGCTCGCAACGGATAAGGAACGCCGGTGGAGGATCGCGGCGGCGGTCATCCTTCTTTTCTACCTGATCAACGGCCCGATGAATCTGAAAGACTGCCTTGAAATCAGGCTGTTCGGCTTTCCCGATTGGTTACGCTACTGAACGCACCGTCCCGGCGCCGGATCTTCGACAGCCTGAATGCCCGTGAATGGCGCACGCACGGAGGGTGTGATACAGTAATGCGCATGAAGCGATGCGATCTGAGCGTGGTCATCCCCATACATAACGAGAGCGCAAACATCACGGCCCTGACCGAGCGCCTCGCCAATGTGCTCGGGGAAATGAACGTCGGTCACGAAGTCATCTTCGTCGACGACGGCAGCACCGATGATTCCGTCAGAAAACTAGAAGAGGCGCGGGCGAGGGTTCTTCCGGCCATGCGCATCCTTGTTTTGAGCCGCAATTTCGGCCACCAGGCGGCCCTCGACGCGGGCATCGACCACGCGCGGGGCGAGGCCGTAGCCATGATGGACGGCGATCTGCAGGACCCGCCGGAACTTCTGCCGGAGCTGTTCGCGAAGCTTCGGGAAGGCCACGACGGCGCCTATGCGGTCAGATCGACCCGCGAGGGCGAGACACCGCTCAAACGCTGGGGCTGCACGGTGTTCTACCGGCTTCTCTCGTTTCTGTCGCAGGTCCCGATCCCCCTCGACACGGGCGATTTCAGAATCATCAGCCGCAATCTGGTCGACGCGGTCCGCGACATGCCCGAGCGCACCCGATTTCTGCGCGGCATGATCAGCTGGGCCGGCTTCGACCAGGTCGCCGTCCCCTACGAACGCCCCGGCCGCTACAAGGGAGTGTCGTCCTACTCCTGGGGCCGCCTTGTCCAGCTCGCGCTCGACGGTATCACCTCGTTCTCGGTCGTCCCGCTCCAGGTCTGCGGTATCGCGGGCACTCTGCTGGCCGCCGTCACGGCGG
>JAKJFL010000270.1:0-5182 GCA_022704935.1 Candidatus Rifleibacteriota bacterium | reverse complement strand
ATGCGCCGGCCGGCGCCGTGCGAGCACGACGTGAACGACTCCGGGTTTCCCAGGCCGCGCACGATGTAGGAAGAGGTTCCCATACTTCCAGGTATAATACCGAGTTCGTCTTTCCGCGCCGAGGTCGCGCCCTTGCGGTGCACCCAGACGTCACGGCCGAAATGATTTTCGACCGCCGCGTAGTTGTGATGGATGTTGATCTCCTCGGTGAACTTGATTCCGGGCAGATGCTGGGAGAGAACCTCCTTGAACACCTCCATCATGCACCGCCGGTTTTCCCGGGCATAGGCGAGGGCGAAGTTCATGTCGCGGAGATACGCCTCGCCTTCGTGCTCGTCGAGCGGCAGGAACGCCAGGTCGGGAGAGGGAATCGAGGTGCGCCACTTCTCGTTGAGGCTCCGGGCCAGGCGGTGGTAGTAGTTCGCCACGCGGTAGCCGAGGTTGCGCGAACCCGAGTGCAGCATCATCCAGATGACGCCGTCGGTGTCGGCCTGGAGTTCGATGAAGTGGTTGCCGCCGCCAAGCGTCCCGAGGTTCAGCCGGTCTCGATGCAGGCCGGTCTCGTCCATCCAGCCGGGCCGGCCGCCGCGCCCGAGGCCATCCTCGAATTTTTCGAACCCGCTCCAGGGCTGGGGGTGGCGATGTCCATTCCCTTCGCCGACGGGAACCCGATATTTTATAGCTTCTAGTATTTTTCTGATCCGCGACAGATCGGGGAACTGTTCGACGGTCGCGGTGGTGCGCACGGCGCCCATGCCGCACCCGATGTCGACGCCGACGGCGTTCGGAATGATCGCGTCACGGCAGGCGATGACGCCGCCGATCGGCATGCCGTACCCGACGTGGCAGTCGGGCATCAGGGCCACGTGCGCGAAGACCGACGGATGCGCCGCCAGGTTGGCCGCCTGGGCGAGCGCCTCGGCCTCGGGATCGGGACACCACGATTTGAGAGGAACCCGCGCATCTTTCGAAATCTCGGTTTTATTCTTCACCCATTCCATGGTCGTTCTCCTTTCCGGAGGCTGGTCCGGTCACCTCGATCCGCCAAACGCCCTTCTTCAGCTCGCTCGAGCGGATCTTCACGTCGAGGAACCGCCGGACGATCTCGATGTTCGTCTTCGTGTGCGGCGTCGGCGTGATGGTCGTGAAGCTGCCGCCGCCCGCCAGCACCATCGGGATCAGCAGCTGGTCGGCCAGATGCCCCTCGACGGCCGCGCCGGAGCGATAGAACGCGTTCGCGGCCTCGCAGATGCCCTTCGCCACCGTCCGTCGCGACACCCCCAGCTCGCCGAAGCCGGTGAAGAACGCGGTTCCCCGCTCGAACTCCATCGCCAGCATCGCCACGTTGCCGGGCCCCAGGGAATCGACGGTTTCGCTCCGGCACTTCTCCACCGGGAACTCGGCTCCGCCACGCACCAGCCTGCACTCGTCCTCGGCGATCTCGCGCGGCACGCGGGAAACGGCCGCCGTCACCTCGGCCCGCACTAGGCTTCCCCGGTCGCACAGCTCGACAGTATGCAGGCTTCCAGCCACGGGAACGATCTTGACCAGCATCCGGCCGCCGCCGGCCGGGTAGAAGCCCCACGCCTCCAGGTCGCTTTCGATACATCCCCCCATTTGACGAAGCACCGGAAAGAAGGATTTGTCCAGGAAATGGTAGGGAGGCGCCCAAGCATTATGCGTGCCGCCCTCGAGACGGAGGGTCGAAGGGCCGGAGGCGCAGAGAAGCGGCGGCAGAACCGTCTGGAGCACGAGTGTCGCGCTGCCGGCCGTCCCGACCGCAAACCGGTAAGTTCCCGGCACGACCGGCCCGGGAGCGAAGGTCAGCTCGTCCGAGCCTATCTTCGCCCCGGCAACCTCGGCGCCGCACACCTGCTGGGCAGCCATGACCGCCGTCAGGTGCTGGCGCATCAGCCCCGGTTTCTTCCGGTTGGCCCGGATCTTCACGATGCGGAACGGCTTTCCCGTGCACATCGACAGGGCCAGGGACGAGCGGAGAATCTGGCCGCCGCCTTCCCCGGCCGAACCGTCTATTTCTATCGTTATATTTTTCATACGATCCTCCCTACAGAAGGTTCACGACCTTTTCGGTCAGACCCTTTTCACCGAGAATCAGGTTCAGCTTCGAATCCTTCGCGACCCGTTCCAGCACCTCGAGTTCGCGCAGTCTCATCAGTACCGGATTCTGTTCGAGCATCTTCGCCGTGTTGCACTGGCTCCGCGTCGCCGCGGTCTCCTCGCGCCGCACGATCTGGTTCGCCTCGGCCTCTTTCTGGGCCGCGACAACCCGGTTCATCAGCTCGCGGATGTCGCCCGGCAGGATCAGGTCCTTGATGCCGAACTGGATGACCGCCAGCCCGAACGCCTCGCCCTTCGCCCTGATCTGCCCGACGATCTCGCCGGCCAGGGTGTCCTTGTCACTCAGCATATCATCAAGGTTGCGGCCGCCGATAGCCGTCCGCAGAATCAGCTGGCACTCGCGGTACAGGGCCTGGTCGGGCACCTCGGACACCTCGAACGCGCGGCGGGAATCGGTGATGCGGTAGCTGACGATCGCGTTCAGCCGCAGGGTGACCTTGTCGCGCGTGATGATCTCCTGGCCCGACATGTCGAGCACCTTCTCGCGCCGGTCGACGCAGTGGAGCTTCACGACGCCGGCGTCCTTCCAGAACGCGTGCAGGCCGGGGCCGAGCTCGCCGACGAACGCGCCGTCGCGGAAATACAGACACGTCTGCTCCTGCTCGACCTGGATCGTGCGAAGAACGGCGTCGCTGCCGGGCGTCTGCGTGATCTTCATGAGCAGCCGGTGCCGGAACTGCGGATCGTCGACGGTCACGCGCTCGACGCGCACTTCGCGCATCCGCTTCCAGACGGCGTATCTGCCGGGAGGGAGGAGGTGCTGGAACCGGCCGTCGATCCACAGCAACGCCCGCTCGTTGTCCTTCAGATCGATGATCTCGGCGTACTCGGCCAGCAGGCCGCTACGGATGATCTCGGTCCCGACGAACAGGCGATGCTGCTGCGGGCCATCGAAGAGAAGCGGTATCTGCCGCTCGGCTCCGATCGCGAGGTGGAAAGCGAGTTCCAGCTGATCTGCGGCACCAACCGCGATCTCCGGCTCGATATCGGGCGCGGCAGGTTCCGCGAGGATCTCCTCGCACGCATCAGATTTTGGAGTTTCCGACTGCCGGGCCTGGCCGAGCGCACGGAAGATATAGAACCAAATATACATTTCGAGCTGCAAAGCCGTTCCGCAGAGATCGGCAAGCCCGTGACCTTCAGTCGGGAGGCGCGCGAGCGTTTCCTCGACTTTGCCGTCAGCCCCGAGGCCCTCTGGACAGCGAACTTTCGTGATCTGAACGGCTCCGTCGCCCGCATGGCAACGCTCGCCGAGGGCAACCGCATCGGCCTTGCCGAAGTCTCCGCCGAGATCGACCGTCTCCGCTCCGAATGGGCGACGCCCGGCGGCCCCGGTGACGACAGCACGGCCGAACTTGCCGGCCTTGTCGGCCACCACGCTGCGGATGATCTCGACCTGTTCGACCGCGTCCAGCTCGCCGCCGTCGTGCGCGTCTGCCGCACGTCGAACAGTCTCGCCGACGCAGGCCGCAAACTGTTCTCCGAGTCGCGAAAACAGCGCCGCGCCGTCAACGACACCGATCGTCTCCGCAAGTATCTCCAACGGTTCGGCCTTTCCTGGGAGATCATCTCGGCCGGGCATCGACCTTGACTTTCCCAGGCACCACCCCTGAAAATAGCTTCAACACAGCGAGCACAAAAGATGACGGTCATGAAATCCTGAAAACCGAGAATTTTTCAACGGAATATCTCTGAATACTTCGTGGGTTCTGTGATTCAGTGGCTGTGAAAACTGATGAGCTTGCCTCGGGTATGATAAAATGGAGACATCGTGCCTGCCTTTCAACCTGGACAGGCGGCAACGCTCCAAGGAGTGTATGGATACCAATTTTCGGTTGAAACGTCAGGTTTCGAACAGGTTTCTGGGGATATCCCTGTTTTTCCTGCTGATCAGTCTTCCCGTATCGCTGTTGCGCCTTCCCGCCACGGGGTTTCATGCCGGAATCATTTCCCACCTTCTTTCCGTGATATTCCTCGGCATCCTCTTTGCCGTCAAGGAACGCCTCACCCCGGATATCGTGTTTCAAGCCAGCATGACAATCTTCATGGTGCTGATCCCGGTCGGGTTCATCCACCTTGGACCGTTGTCGGCAAATCTGCTTCTGTCGGTGTTCATTCCGATCTTTCTGCGCATCGTGTACGGCAGGAGAGCCGCAACATTCGGTCTGGTGTATTGTCTGCTTGCCATCGGCGTGTTCGGCACGCTTTTCGGCACGAAACTCCTGAATATCGGCTGCGACGTCGCGGGACTCATCCATTCTCCGGGATTCTGGCTGTATTATATTTGCAACTATTTTCTTGGTCTGACCATGTTTTTCGCCGTCTATACGCCGGCCGAGCAGCGAGTCATGGGCAAACAGGCCTGGTTCAATGCGATTTTCGATGCCGTCAACGATGCGATCCTGATCCGTGACGCCGATACCGATGCCATACTCGACATCAACAAGCGCTTCTCCGTGCTGTTCGGCTATTCCCGGGAGGAGGTCGCGTCTCTCCCGCTCGCGTTTCTGGATGCAGCCGATACGCCCGAAACGCGGGCCGCGAACGCGGAACAGATCCGAAAGCATCTCCAGACGGGATATTTCTGTTTCGACCACTGGCCAGTTCGGTGCAAAGACGGAACCATTCTGATCGTGGAGGGGGAACTTCGCCGACTCCGGCTCGAGGATGCCGACGTTGTCATCACGGCCTTTCGCGATGTCACGATCCGCAAAAAGGCGGAAGATGCCCTCCGAGAAAGCGAAAACAAGTATCGTCAGGTTTTCGAGATGGAGTCAGACGCGCTTTTCCTGATCGACAAGGATTCCGGCCGGATTCTCGAGGTGAACTCGGCGGCCTGCTCGATGTATGGATTTTCCCGCGAAGAACTGCTTCAGAAAAAGAACATCGATCTGTCGGCCGAGCCTTCGAAGACAACCCATCAGACGCAGAAAGAAGGCATCCTGATCCCGATCCGATATCACAAAAAAGCCGACGGCTCCGTGTTCCCGGTCGAGATCACCGCCGGGCATTTCACGCTGAACGATCGTCGGGTGCATCTTGC
>JAKJFL010000269.1:0-5201 GCA_022704935.1 Candidatus Rifleibacteriota bacterium | reverse complement strand
ATCCTCATCGTTTTGGCAGGGTCGTTCGTTGTGGCCCTCAACGGCGTGATCGTAAATTATATTGATTATTATATACATGTTGATGCTGAATATGTGCGAAATTGGGAGTGGTTCAAATCTCAGGGATTCCCGACCAGCGGCGATTTCCAGAGATGGAGTTGGGAATATTCCCCTCTCGTGAAATTTTGGAATTTCCCCCTGAAGGACTATCATATCCTGCCGAGGGCGATCGAACATCCTGGGATACTCAGGGGAATATTCGTGCTGATGTTCCTGCTGTTCACGGCAAGTTGCTGCCGCCTCTGGAGCTATGTTCGAAATGTGCGCTCTCTGACATGCCTTCATTCGGCCGATGGCGTGGAATTGACACGGAACTCCTCAGAGGAAAGGGACGAATGAACACGAACGAGGTTCTGAGCGGCTGGCGCCGCACGTGGCATGAGATCATCTTCGAGTCGGATACGCCTGCCGGGCGTGCGTTCGACATCGTCCTCATTTTCTGCATTCTTGGCAGCTTCGGATTCGTCATGCTGGAAAGCATTGGTGATGTTAGCGCAGCCTACGGTGACATCCTTCGCATCGGCGAATGGCTCTTCACGATCCTCTTCACGATCGAATACGTCATGCGCCTGCTCTGCGTCGTTCATCCCTGGAAATACGCTCTCAGCCCTCTGGGCATGGTCGATCTGCTGGCCGTCCTGCCAACATATCTCGGCGTATTGTTTCCCGGCGCCCATGTGTTGATTTCTCTGCGCGTGCTCCGCCTGCTTCGCATCTTCCGTATCCTCAAGCTGGCGCATTATCTCAAGGAGGCGACGGTCCTGCGGAGCGCCCTGAGTGCGAGCAGGGCAAAGATCACCGTCTTCCTTCTCGCCGTCATTTCTCTCGTCACGATCATCGGTTCTGTCATGTACGTGATCGAAGGCCCCGAGCACGGCTTCACGAGCATTCCGGTCAGCATCTACTGGGCGATCGTGACGATGACGACCGTCGGGTTCGGCGACATCACCCCGAAAACCCCCCTGGGCCAGCTGTTCGCCGGCATGGTCATGATTCTAGGCTACGGTATCATCGCCGTTCCAACCGGCATCGTCACGGCCGAAATGAGCCGGGCGGCCCGGAAGGAGTCCGAGCCGGTCAGCGCCCAGTGCTGCATGGCCTGTTCCGCCGAGGGACACGACGCCGACGCGAAGTTCTGCAAATACTGCGGCGCGCCGCTGTAAGGACATTTCCAGAACGGGAACCGGGACGGTCGATTCCAAAGGCGAAAACGCACCCCCGGATGCCCCACTATTGAGTCCTGCAGAACGAAAACCATCCGTTCGCTCTGGGCTTGTCGAGGTCTATCCCGTGCCTGCCGAATGGGCGAGGGCTTCTCGTGCTCCGGCAGGCCCAGCACGAACGGGAAGACGAAATTGTCTTTTCCATGCAGGAATCAATACGAACCGATTTCCGGGCGGTGTTTCACGGATGAAGATGAAGGGCCGTCACCGGAGTGGCGACGGCCCTTCGAGCTGGTGCGCTCAGAAAATCAGGCGATCCGTTCCTTGCCCTGCTTGATGAGCTTGGCGAGCAGGCCGTGAATGTCCTTGAAGCGGCTGGTGAGGATCATCGAGGCGATGACGTAGGGCTTGTAGCCGGCTTCCTTGTAGGTCTCGATGCGGTAGCGGTCGAACACGCTGGCGGCGACTTCGCCGGCCTGGCAGGAGACGTCGGTGATGTCGGCGGGCAGGCAGTGCATGTAGAGCGCCTTGCCCTTCTTGGTGAGCTTCATCATCGCCTCGGTGCACTCCCAGTCCTTGAACTTCGCGTTGTTGGCGAGACACTGCTTTTCGAGAGCCTTGAGGCCGTCGTGATCCTTCTTGCGGAGCAGTTCGGTGCGCTTGCCCATGACGGCGAACGGCGCCCAGCTCTTGGGATACACGATGTCGGCGTTCTTGAAGGCTTCCTTCATGCTGGTGCACTCGGTGAACGAGCCGCCGCTTTCCTTCGCGTTCTTCTTGGCGACCTTGATGACATCGGGAATGAGCCCGTAGCCCTCGGGATGCGCCAGGGAAACCTCCATGCCGAAGCGGGTCATCAGGCCGATGATGCCCTGCGGCACGGAAAGGGGCTTTCCATAGCTGGGCGAATATGCCCAGGTCATCGCGATCTTCTTGCCCTTCAGCTTGTCGAGGCCGCCGAAATGCTCTTTCAGCCAGGCCAGGTCGGCCATCGCCTGCGTCGGGTGGTCGATGTCGCACTGGAGATTCACGACTGCCGGCCGCTGGGGCAGCACGTCGCGCTTGAAACCGTCGTCGAGGGCCTCGCCGACTTCACGCATGTAGGTGTTGCCGGCGCCGAGATACATATCGTCACGAATACCAACGACTTCAGACAGGAAGGAGATCATGTTGGCGGTCTCGCGCACGGTCTCGCCGTGGGCGATCTGCGACTTGCCCTCGTCGAGGTCCTGGACGGCGAGGCCGAGCAGGTTGCAAGCCGATGCGAACGAGAAGCGGGTGCGGGTCGAGTTGTCGCGGAACAGGGAGACGGCAAGGCCGGAGTCGAAGCACCGGGCCGAGATGTTTTCCCTGCGCATGAGTTTCAGCAGATCGGCGATCGCGAGGATCTGCTTGAGTTCGTCGACGGACTTCTCCCAGGTCAGCAGAAAATCCTTCCCGAACATCTTGCTCTTGTAGCTCTTGATCTCTTTCAACAGGGAATTCAAATCAGACATTGGTCTCCATTCCTTTTTTCATGTATTTCCGTACACGCCGAACCCGAGGTTCGACCGCAGGGACAAGTGATTATATCCAACGCCTGGGGATTGCACAATAGCCGGCGTCGATCTCCCGGGTTATCGGTTGCCCGGCCGCACGTCCGAAGTGGAAGTTTTCAGGGAATTTCCGTGTCAAGCACGCGAAGTCGCCCCCGGGCTTCGATTCTGAGCCCCCTGCTGACGACCACGTCGCCCCATGTTCGGAACGGCGCCGGCGGAAGATACCCGTGCTTCGTGGGGCTGTAGCTGCCTTCGACGCCGGTCATGGCCCCAATCGCCGTTGTCGCCGCGGCCTTCACACCGTCGTCGGTCGCGCGCGCGCCGGCGTAATAGTCGTTGCCCGGCCAGGAGACGTGGTCCCAGGCGACGACGCTGAACAGCTCACAATTCGAGAAATCATCACCGGCTTCGGCATACGCAGCCGGCCGGCACAACTGGGGCCTGGCTCCGTTTCCGCGTGTGAGGGGACGAACCAGGAACTCGATCCCGTGAATTCGCGAACGGGTATTGTCGCACTCGTCATAGGGGTCGTAATACACGCATGTGACATGCGAAAGCCGCTTTCCATGCGTTTCTAGAAGGGCTTTCAGAGCGAATTCCAGTTCCCGGCCGAGCTTGCCGCGAAAGGGGCCGGCGAACTGGCCGCATCCCAGTCCCGGGATGGTGATCAGCGCCTTTTTTCCATGTTCCGTGGCAATCTCGTCGGCGTGGAGAAGGGCCGGCAGCAGACGTCGCTCATACAGCCGATATAGACCGGCTCGATCGATGGCACCGTCCTTTGTCGCTTCGAGCCAGTCGGCCGGGGGCTGGTTGCGTTCGTTACGCAACAGGGCGCCCGGCACGAACAGAAGGGTGGCCGGGAACGGAGGCTCGTGAATCTGTGGTGCCGAATGGAGGCCGTTGTCATACACCGTCACCGGCATGGCGATGCCGATGTCGCCCAGCAGACGGAGCTCTTCGAGCGTCCAGTCGGTTCCATCCCCGGAGACGGCCGATTCGGCAAAAATCTGCGGTACCTTCGTCGCAAGGAGCAGATCGACAAGCATTTCCGGCGCCAGTGCCGCTGTTTCCATGCCGGCAAGCTCCCGCTGCAGATATCTGCCGGCTGTGCCTCCCCGTTTCAGGGTTTCCGCATACGCCGACATTCTCTCCATCGTCGCCCGAGCGGCCAAAACCGTGTATGAACGCATCCCTTCCCTCTCTCCCTTCGCGGATGTTTCTTGTGCGCTCGCCTGGCCGGAAGCGCAGAGTCCTGGAGACAGCAGAAAAAGAAATAGTAATACGTATATATGATTGGGGCTGGCGTGTCCTCGAGACATCAACCTCATGCGGGTAGTTTCAAACGCTTGCCTGATCGGCATAACAGGCCGTCGACCACCATCCGTTCGATCATGGCGTCGAGCCACGCCTGGTCGTGAGCCGGATCGAACGTTGGATCGATCTCCGGGCCCAGCCCTTCAAGCGGCCGCCCGGTCGGCGCTTCCCGCACGAGCCGCAGGATGCGGCCGCGAAAGATGCGGTCGGGATGGGGCTTGTTCCGGTGCCGGCGCTCGCGGCTCGCCGGAGAAGGCCTGGAAGGCATCGTATGTGCCCCCGCAAGAAAACCCACGCTGGCAGAGCATGCGGACTTGAGGGGACATGTGGGGCAGAGGGGGGCCTTCAGGCAGACCAGGCTCGCGATGTCGAACAGAGCCTGCACGAGATCGTCGAACCTGCGTGAGCCGCACAGAAACTCTGCCAGGAGGGGTTTGAGCTTCCCGTCGTCACGTGGTTCGGGATACGGCTTTCCCAAAAGCAGGCGTGCGCCGGCTCTCCGAATATTGGTATCAATGGGAACCGCGAGCTTTTTCAGAGAAAAAACGGTCATGGCCGCCGCCGTATACGGGCCGATTCCCTTCAATCGGAGCCATCCTTCCTCGCTGTCTGGCAGCCCGTTCTCGACCACCTGCCGCGCGATCTCCTGCAGCGCAAGAGCGCGCCGGTTGTAGCCGAGACCGGCCCAGGCGAGGAGTACCTCCGCCGTTCCGGCCCGGGCAAGAGCTTGCCAGTCCGGGAACGTCTCGAGCCACCGCCGATATGCCGGCAGAACGCGCGGAACCTGCGTCTGCTGGAGCATGATCTCGCTGACGAGGATCTCGTATGCGTCGTTCGTCCGGCGCCACGGCAAGTCCCGGCCGGCGGTGTCATACCAGCCGAGAAGGAGGCGGGCCGTCTTCTTTCGTGCCGTTTCGATCATGATCGATTCCCGCATGGCAAAAGCCGGTTTCGCGTTTCCGTCCATGCTGAGCCTGTCGAGGCACGAGAGGGTTCTTGCCCTTCGGCAGGCTCAGGGCGAACGGATATCGTGCATGCCGGGAGATGCAAGCTGTTAATCCTGCACGTGATAGATCAGCAGAATGACGTCCTTGAGCAGGACAAACTGGCGGAACTCCTCCTCGGC
>JAKJFL010000268.1:0-5226 GCA_022704935.1 Candidatus Rifleibacteriota bacterium | reverse complement strand
GGTCGTTAAGATGCACCACGTCTCCAACGGCAGTCTTGTCGAACACGCTTTCGTGCGGGACGGGAATCACGGCCGGTGCGTCGGATGCTTCAGCGAGCCTCAGTTCGACTTTTGAACGAACGCCGCCGACGGCGGGATACCGGCCGATGCGGACCTTGGCGCCCTGCAGGTCGAGAACGACCGGCATGACACGTCCGGTATCGTGGAAAATACGCTCGATTTCGGAAAGGCTTTCCCTGAGCCGGTCGCTCGATATGTGTGAGGTGTTCAGTCTGAACCGCGTCGCGACGCGGCCGAGAGCGGCGATCATCTCGGGTGAGGACGATGCGGGGCCGATCGTGAGAATGCGTTCGGCTTCGGCCGTGTTACGCATGTTCCGCTTCCGGCGCCGGTGCCGGAGCCGTCGCGGCCGCCAGGACGGTGTGGGCCTGGACCCGGTACAGCATCAGGGAGCCGACGAGATAGCAGACGATCAGCAGATACTGGACCGCTGTCAGGCCGATCAGATCGAGAAAAGCTCCCTGCAGCCAGGCGATCGCCGTGAGGCCGGCCCAGGCGGTCAGCGTGTTGAGGCTGCCGAACACCGTCTTGTTCTGGGCCTGCGGAAACATCTCGGGCAGGGTGATGACCATCGCCATGCAGTAGATGCGGTCGAGAATCATGAACAGCGTGATGAGAAACAGCGCCGCTCCGTAGGGCAGACTGCCGGAGATGAAGATGGGGAAAATCACCCCGGAAACCACCAGGCTGCCCGTGAAGGTCAGCGCGTGGCCGAGCCTGTTCCGGATGGCGGGCACGACGAAGTTGATCACCGCTTCCCCGAGGCCGATTGCGAACAGCGCTTTGCTGATGCTCGACAGATCGAGCCCGTAATGGGTGATGAACCAGATGCCGGCGACGCAGTAGAATCCAAAATAGCACATTCTATTTATTGTGAAGCCCACATAATACTCGGCGGCTTTCGGGATGCGAAACGCCTTGACGTAATCCATGAGCATACCGCCGACCGAGAGCGGTTTCTTTTCCTCGCTGTCGCTGGCGCGGAGAGACAGGGCGAGGGCGACACCGGCGACGGCCATGATCCCACCGAACAGCCAGAAGGAATACTGCCACGAGAGGGCGGGGGCCGCCATGTCCGGCGACACCTCGGCAGGCAGGACGGACCGGCTGGAAACGGCATGGGCCGTGAGCATCCCGACCAGCGGCACGCCGAGGGCCGTCGCCAGAGGCCGCGCCGACATCAGGACGGCCATCATCGCCTGGTAGTGGCTTTTTGGCACCCCGTAGAAGGTGATCCACCACATGCAGGCCGCGATGGTGCCTGACGAGAGGCCGAACACGAGTCGCGAGATCTGCGCGAGCATCAGCGAGTTCGTCGAGAGGAAGACGACCAGGCCGGCCAGCAGACCGCAAGTCGCCGTCGCGAGCAGGGTCGGCACCCGGAACCGGGTCGTCAGGGCCGGCCCCAGCAGAACGCCGGTCACGGTGCCGAACGTCGCCCAGGAGATCAGCAGCAGGACCCGGTTCATCACGACCCCGAAGTGCCTCGAGAGCTCGGCGACCATCGGGGAGATCGCGCTGTCGACCGTCGAAAAGCCGAAGATCAGCAGAAACGACGAGACGACGACGAGATGGTTCTTCACGAAACCCGTTCCTTCACTTCGAGATCGAGGGCATCGACCTCGCGCGGGTCGGCCGCGAACACGGCGATGCCCGCTTTTCCGCCGTCGGGGGGCAGAACGATGACCGCCCCCGTGTCGGGACTCGAGGGGCCGATCAGCAGCGAAGCCGACCGCTTCGACAGCCTGCCCGACAAGGCCGCATGAAGCCCGGCGAACGTCGTGCACTCGTCGCGCACGGGGAGCGTTGCGAGGAACCGGACATGGAGGGTGCCGCGGGAAAGGCCGGTGAGCCGCGTTCCCAGGTCGATCAGGTGTGAAAAACCGTTTTGCCTGAAGTTCGATTCGATCAGCACGGCGCGTCTCGCGCCGTTGCCGTTGCGAACGATGCCCCAGTCGAGATTGAGATACCCGCGAGCGCCCAGTTGATAGGCGGCCCGGCCGAACGCCAGACTCTCCGCGCGCACCTGGTCCGCGATATCCGGATCGGTGAACGGATATGAGAAGCCGACCCACCCACCGTTTTCGAGGATCTGTTCGTCGATTCCGACGAACTCGGGGCCGTGCCGCTCGATGTCGACCAGCGAACCCAGCGTGCTCTCGAGATCGAGCCGCGGCTCGACCAGGATGCTTCCGCCGGTGTACCAATTTTCGAGCCGGGAAAGCAGGTCGGACGGCGTTCCGCACAGGTTGCCGACCCCGCCCGCGCTCTGCACGTTGCGGAGCATGAGCTCCCCTGCATGGAACTGGGAGGCGCTTCTGATCGCCTTCCGTAGCCCGACGGCATCGTCGGCGACGACGCCGGGGACGGTCTCGATGCCGAGATGGCTCGCGATGCGCTTGCATTCGAGCTTGTCATTGAGCTGGTGCGATAGCCCCTCTTCGATCAGCACGTCGTGCGTCGGATTCGCCGGAACGCCGATCGCGGCGGCAACGCGAAGCGTGTTCGCCGTCTGGATATACGGTTCCAGCATCCAGTCGCCGCTCCGGCACAGATCGCGCGCCTTCTCGATCAGCGCGGCATCGGCCATGAGCGCATCGGCAAGAAGGAAAGGTCGCGGGGTGACCGAGGGAAACAGGACCGGGAGGGTCGATGTGAAGCCGCTGACTGCAGCTGCATAAGCGACGAACCTTGGGTCGACCTCGTTGCCGACAATGACCGCATCGCCCGGCGCCGCATGGAATAGAAACCTCGGCGTCCAGACGCTGACTTTCGACATCAGATCGCCAGCGTCGGCCTGAAAAGATTCTCCAAACACTTCCTCGATATTCGCAAACCAGAGTTTAGGCATAAAATGTCCCGTCGCAGACCGGGCACGTCGCCCGGTCGATCCGAAGCCCTTTGCTGGCGCTCTTCAGCCCGCACAGGACGAAATCGAAACCCATCTCCCGCAGCAGTCGCGAATACAGGTCCACGATCCGCTGCTTCGCTTCGGGTTTCAACTCGATGTAGGTTGTTTCCCCCTGCGTCGGCAGGAGCTGGCGCGACGCGTCGACGGCGAAATGCGACAGAATACGCGCGGTATACTCGCTTCCGATGCGCTTTCGAAGGTCTTCCACCATCGGTTCCGTCAGAAGAAGCGTGGAAAACATCACCCGTTTGAGACCGTTCGCCATCAGTGTTTTCAGCAGTTCCCGCACGGCCGATTCGTCATCCTCGAGGCCGGGCACGATCGGGTCGATGTGGACCGTGACGCGCACGCCGAGGTCCTGTATTCTCACCGCGGCTCGAAGCCGTTCCTCGAGCGGGGCAATGTGCTGCTCGAGCGTCACAGGCGTTGCCGGTTTGAACACCGGATTGTACGAGAACTTCGCTTTGTGGGCGCCCATGATCTCGATGCATGCCGCATCGGGCAGCCCCTTGGTCGTGATAATAGCCCGGTCGATGGGGGAGCCTGCAAGAACTTCGAGAAGCCTGGCTGCCAGGCCCGATGCCACGTGACGCGGGGTGAACAGGTCGGTGTAGCGCGACAGTTTCAATATCTTGATGTCGCCCTGGTCCAGCCTGGCGCGGATATCCTGGAGCAGCGACCCGGGTTCCGCGAGGGGAAGGGGCTTGTCGAAGCTCGTGCCGAGTTCGCCGAGTTTCGCGTTCACTGCGGAACGATACCGTGCGTAACAGTAGTCGCAGTCATGCTCGCAGCCCGCCCAGGGCTCGAGATAGTGATACCTGCCGTACCAACAGGTGCCGAGACAGCCGGGGGTGAACAGCGCGATCTTTTCCGTGTCCGTCATTCCCTTTCCCTCATCCTTCCTTGATTGCCGTCAGATGACTGAGAAAGCAGGTTCTGCGGCGTCGTTCCGTGATGCGGAAACCGCCGGCGTGCAATGCCTCTTCCCAGGCATCGATGCCGGTTGCAAACTCTTCTCTGAGAGTGATCAGGAGGTCCTCCCGGACCTTCGGCCAGCGTTCGCCATACCACCGTTCCGCATCGGCAAGCACCAAATGCATGTTCTTCTCGAGCGTGCTTCGGGGAAAATCAAAGACCGCGTCTTCGATGACGAACCTCGCTCCCGGCACGAACCGCTGTCCGATCAGTGCGAAGAAATCGATCTTCTCGGGGTCCGTCAGATGGTGGAGCGCCTTGCGTGACGAGCCTCGGGTGAAGGTTTCGTCCTCGAGACGGCAGGCCAGAAAGGGCAGCTCCAGGAGCCTGACGTTCGGATACGTCTCGAGTCGCTTCCGCGCGATGTCGAGCTGCTGGCGGGAGATGTCGACTCCGACGGCGCGCCGGCACAGTTTTGCCGCGACCGACAATGCCGCGCCGTTCCCGCAGCCGAAATCGACGAAAACGTCATCGGGAGCGAGTTCGAGGGGTGCGAGATACTCGAGAATGTCCTTCTCGTCGAAGGGAAACAGCGTGTTGTAATGTTCGACGAGAGCGCCCGATTTCCAGACGTCCGGGGCGTCGGTTCCCATCGGCAGTGTTCCTTTCCATGTGTATTATATTCTATATAATTCCGCCCCGGCTGCTGCCGGGATGTCCACGGAACATGATGATACCACACGCCTCTTTGGAGCGCCACCGGGGCTGATCAGGAAGGTTCCTGAGTTGCCAGGCCCGTTGGGGGCGGGAGAACCTCAGGGGGCGGTTTCCTTCAGATAACGCGAGAGTTCAAGATACGCCTCGGTGAGCTCCTGACAGAGCCGTGTGGCGGTTTCGATCTTCTCCGGCTCGTTTCCGTACCGGTCGGGGTGATACCGCATCATCATTTCCTTCCAGGCCCGTCGGACGGTAGCGAGGTCCGAACCGGCCGGTATTTCGAGGCGGCTGTAACAGCGCTGAAGGCGGGTATCGAGAGGACGACCCGGGCGGGGATGGCTGGCTGAAGCATGGGTTGCATCCTCCTCTTCGTCCGGCCAGGGAATATCTCCGCGTTCGAAATCGCGGAGCGAGCGGCCGAGCCAGGAGTTGACATACGACCTGACCACGCGAAGCAGACGTGACGGAATGCTCATGGCGTTTTCTCCCGGATTTCATGGTAGCACGGGCGGGGCGAATCCGGAGCATTTCGTCTTCTGCCATCCTGCACGTTTTTCTTGTCAGAAGAGGGAAAAGTGGTACATGATACCGATGGTACCGGGTTTTCTTGAAAAAAACAGTCA
>JAKJFL010000267.1:0-5257 GCA_022704935.1 Candidatus Rifleibacteriota bacterium | reverse complement strand
TTTGCGGCAGCTTAAACTGATCGTCACCTACGACGGAAGCGGATACTTTGGCTTTCAGCTGCAGTCAGATGTGCCGACGATCCAGGGCGACCTGGAGAAAGCGGTGGGGCTGATCCTGAAGGAAGAGGTCCGGGTCCATGGGTCCGGGAGAACGGATACGGGGGTTCACGCCCTCGGGCAGGTAGTGATGATACGCACGGCCAGCCCGTTCCCGGTTGACAAGTTCATCAAGGCTCTCAACGGGGTCCTTCCCCCGGCCATCCACGTCAACAGCGTGGAAGAGACTTCGCCGGAGTTCCATCCGCGCTTCTCGGCCGTGGGAAAATCCTATCGCTACCTGTTCCGACGGGTGCGGGAAAGATCCCCCTTTCTCGAGCGGTATACCTGTCAGGTCGAAGGTGAAATCGACGTTGGCAGAATGCGGGAAGGGGCGGCCGTGTTCATCGGCGAACATGATTTTTCCTCGTTCACGCGATCGCCCGACACCAAGGAAAACCCCGTCCGGAAGATCATGAGCGCCGACGTGACCGAGAACGGCGAAGAAATCGCCTTCGATGTCACCGGCAACGGGTTCCTGCACAACATGGTGCGGAACATGGCGCGCGCTCTGCTGTTGATCGGCCGGCACGAAATGGAGCCGCAAGAAATCGTAGAACTGTACCGTAATCAGGACAGACGACGACTCGGTCCGCCGGCACCGGCGTCTGGGCTCTATCTGATGAAGGTCATGTACTAACCGAAACCCAATAAAGGAGGAACATTCGGTGAAGACGTTCATCCCCAAGCCCTCCCAGATCAAACGGGAGTGGGTCCTCGTGGATGCCAAGGGGAAGGTACTGGGTCGCCTCGCGTCCCAGATCGCTGCCATGCTCCGCGGTAAAAACAAGCCTACGTTCACCCCCAATGTGGACATGGGCGATTTCGTCGTCGTCGTGAACGCCGGCGAGATCCAGCTGACCGGTTCCAAGGCTGTCGAGAAGAAATACTTCTGGCACACCGGGTACCCGGGCGGCATCAAGTCCGTTTCCTACGGCCAGTTGCGTGAGACCGATCCGAGCCGCATGCTCTGGATCGCCGTCAAGAACATGCTTCCCCGCAACAAGCTTCGCAAGGTCTACCTGCGCAAGCTCAAGGTGTACGGCGGGTCCGAGCATCCGCACGCCGCGCAGCAGCCCAAAGCGACTGCTCTGCCGAAGGAATGAGGAGGAATTGATCAATGGCTGAAGCCAATTTCTGGGGAACCGGCCGCCGCAAGACCGCAACGGCCCGCGTTCGCATCGTGAAGGGTGACGGCAAGATCGTCGTCAACGCCCGCCCGTTCGAAACCTACTTCCCGCTGCCCCTGACCCGCAAGATCATCATGCAGCCCATGACGGTCACCGAAACCCAGGGCAGATTCAACGTCATCGCCAACATCCGCGGCGGCGGCAGCTCCGGCCAGGCCGGAGCCCTGCGCCACGGCATCGCCCGCGCGCTCGTGAAGTTCAACGAGGAGTTCCGCAGCTCCCTGCGCAAGAACGGCCTCCTGACCCGCGACCCGCGCATGCGCGAGCGCAAGAAATACGGCCTCAAGAAAGCCCGCAAACGGCCGCAGTTCTCCAAGCGCTGATCTTTTCGGCGTTTCCAAAAGGGGGGTCGGTATCGGCCCCCCTTTTTGCCCCCCATGAAAAACAACGAACCACAGAGGCACAGAGGCACAGAGTATATTATATATAATTTATAATATTTCTTTCTCCGTGTCTCTGTGGTTTCGTGTTCCCTTTTCAAAATACGGTGTGCTACCATCAATACCAGAATTTTTTACGGGAGAGAGTGAATGAAGAACCAGCATGATGCGGTTTTGGTCGAGAAGGCGATCGAGGCGAGCAAGAAGGCGTATGCGCCTTATTCTAAGTTTCAGGTCGGGGCGGCCCTCGAGTGCGCCGACGGCGAGATCATCCTCGGCTGCAATGTCGAGAACGCCAGCTACGGCCTGACCAACTGCGCCGAGCGGACCGCGCTGTTTGCCGCCATCGCGCAGGGAAAGCGTGAATTCAAGCGCATCGCGGTTTTCGTCGACACCGACGATTTCATCTCGCCCTGCGGCGCCTGCCGCCAGGTGCTCGCCGAGCTCGCCCCGACCGCCGAAGTGCTCCTGATCAACCGCCACCGCAAGGTGAAGAAAACCACCGTGAAGGCGCTTCTCCCACTCGCTTTCGGGTCCGAAGACCTCAAGCACCACGCCGAGGGGCACTGATCGATCGCCGCCCGTCGATTTCAGATCGGGGGGATCGTGTGACGACACCATCCGAATCGATCCAGGCCCTGCTTCAGGAGAACGCCCGGCTGAAGCAGAGAATCCTGGATCTGGAACGTTTCGAATCCGGGTCTGTCATGCATGCGCCGGCAGCCCTGGTTCAAGTTGGCCGGAACATCCATCTCCAGGGTAGAGATTGCTGGCGGAAATCGTCAGGCACAGCAGCGCATTCATCGCTCTCGCGCTTCCCGATGGAACGATGGGCTCGCCAGGGAGTATGACAGGAACATCGATCTTCTCCTCACCGACGTCGTCATGCCGGAAATGAACGTGAAAGAGCTGTCGGAGCGTATTCCCGAGTTCATGCCCGGGCTGAAGCATATCTATATGTCTGGCTATACAGCCGACGTCATCGCGCGCCAGGCCTTCCTGATCGAAGGCGGCAAGTTTCCTTCGAAGCCTTTCTCTCTCAAGGATCTGGCCGACAAGATCAAGGAAACGCTCGATGAATGACACGCGAGTTTCCCTCGTCTCACAAGGCCCCGACAACCAGATGCATGCCCGATACCATTCGCGCCGAGCCTTTCGAAAGACGAATGCGCTCACCTGCTTCGGCAGCCCCAGACCAGGCTTCGACATGCTCAGGGCGGACGAATGTATCATGTTTGTCTCAATACAATGTATTTTTTCCCCGTGATACCAGTCGACGAACAATGAAATGAGGAGTAGATTCATTTCATTTCTGGATAGACGAGGATATACCTCCATTCAATGCCAACATCAGAGAGGCCTTGCATGGATAAGGAGAGGATCTGATGAACATGTGGCTCGTTCTGATGCTTTCAATCTGTATGGCAGCCGGAGCGGCTGAGCCGGAAACACGCGAGGCAGCATCCCTTTCGATGATGCTCGCTTCGACCACCCTTGAGCAGGGAGTACCCGCGAGCCAGGCCAGCGTCGTCAAACCGGCGTTCGCCGAATGGCTCGCCGACAGGCAGAAGAAGATCGATGCCGGCAGCCTCACGCCGCGCGGGCTTCCACCCGAAATCCCCGAGACCGCAGATGTCGGCTCATGGAGAATCCCCGTTCCGGAAATCAATCCCCTGGGTGCTCAGAAGCTGTACACGAAGGGAACCGGGTATCGTATAGACGGAGGTATGAAACTCGTCTACCTCGAGAATGGAGCCGAGGTGCGAAAGGAGCTTTCCGGCGAATCCTGGACGCTGTCGTTCGCCGCAAGGAAGGGCGACGTCCTGCCGTTCCTGAAGGAATATGCCCGGAAGATCGGGGCGGAGATATTTTCGACGGGATTCGACGACGGATTCATTTTCCGGGTCATCAAAGACGGCTCGGCCTGGTGGTGCGGTGTCAACGCCAAAACCTGGAATCGCGTCGATCTTTCCGTGCTCCGGCAGAAGATCCTGCCTCTCAACGAGAAACTGAAGATCACGAAGGACATGTACGGCCGCGACGGCGGCTTCCGCTTTCTCGTCGATGTTCCGGGCCGCAGATTTCTGCTCGTGCGATGCAGTGTGTCCAATGGCTCCATCAGGCTGCGGGCGAACAACGATATCTCGAACCGGGATGGCATGATTCTCATCAGATACATGAAATACCTGAACTCGGCGAATTACGTGTACGATTTTCCGCAGGACCCCGGCCTGTATGAGTTCAGCCTGGACAGGATGGGCAACCAGCTCCCCGATGAAGTCACTCTGGAGCTGATTGAGACCCAGCACGAGCTGCCGGGATACAAGAGCGGAGGCATGGGAACGCTCGTCGTGAAGAATGTTCCGGCCGGAAAAGTGTACGTCACGCCCCAGAGCTTCGTAGACATCCGCCAGGGGAACAAGAATCTCGCCGGGGGGGTAACGCGCGACGGCGGCGCGGCGTGCGGAACCGACGTCACGTTCCGGCTGCCGGCCGGATATTACACGGTGGTGAGCGAGCTGAGCAGAGATTTTCTCGAGGCAAAAACCCAGCTCGTGCCGGTTTCGGCCGGAGAACGGACGACCGTTCGACTTCCAGAGAGCTGGAGCATCGCCAACCGTGCCCTGCTGGCAAGGGGCGACGACCGGGAACTGACCGGTGAAATCACGATCAATGAGAAGAAAGACCTTGTCCAGACGGCTGAGGTCGCCGTGTCGGTCAGCGATCCGAAGGAGCGCGACGTCTTCCCGACGAAGGAGAACACCGTTATCACCGAGAGCGGTGCGAAAACCGAGATCTTGGAGATCCGCCGGGAGATCGCTCCGTGCAGCATAGCATTAGCTATTGATTCATCGGGCTCCATGAAGAAGGATATGAAGGCGACGCTCGAGGCCGCAAAAACATTTCTTCAGTCGCTTCCCGAGAGCAGTTTCGTCCAGATCATCGATTTCGACGGGAAGGTGCGCGAACTGAAGGGCACGACCGCGAAGGAAGCCGTGAAGAACCTTACCTCGATCAAGGCCGAGGGCTCGACGAAGCTCTACGACGCGACCGTCAGGGGCGTCGAGCTGGTGACGGGAAAGCCACGGCCCGCGGTCGTGGTCTTCACCGATGGCGTGGATTCCCGCGAGGATAAGCGCGGCTCGGGCAGCACGAACACCCGGGAACAGGCGGTGAAGAAGGTTCTCGAGGCGAAGATACCGGTGTATACGATCGGGTTCGGCAAGCGGCTCAACGCCGACCAGACTCTCGCCAGCGTCGACGGGGCGCCGGACATCGGTTGTCTGACCGAGTTCGCGGCGACCTCGAACGGGCAGTATTACCCGGCGAAAGACCCGGAGGCCCTGCGGGGGGTCTTCGCCGCGATCGGCTCGAGGCTCGGAAACAATTTCGTCATCACCTACCGGCGCCCGACCGAGAACAACGTCGGCATCACCCCCGTCGTTTCGATGGTCATCGACAATTCCGGCTCGATGAACAGCGATCCGAAAACGTCGAAGGACGGCGATTTCCGGATGGAAAAGACGAAGGGGCTCCTGCGCGACTTCGTCGTCCAACTACCGGATGCGGCGGTGATGCAGTTCACGACGT
>JAKJFL010000266.1:0-5259 GCA_022704935.1 Candidatus Rifleibacteriota bacterium | reverse complement strand
CTTCCCGCCGTACGGCTCGGGTGGGCACAGCTGCTGCTGGTGCTTGTACCACTTGCTGCGCTCGGAGTGCTTGGGGACGCAGCCATGCGGAGTCATGCCGGACAGCGAAGGGCAGCTTTCGCGGGGGAGGTTTCCGACCGGCTCGAGCGGATCGCTGTTCGTTCAGACCCTGACCTGACGCTCGCCCAGGCCCTCTCCGACATCGCCCGGCAGGTGAAGCCCGCTTCGAACCCCCCGGAAGCGAAGCGTCTCGCCGAACGGGTTCGAGCCGCTCTTCCCGGATACGGATTCGAGCTTTTCGCCTTCGACAGGCATGGTATTCTCACGGGGACCGTCCCCGTCTCTCCCCCGAATCTCTGGCTGATGCGACGGTTGCTCGCGGCACTCGCGACCGAAGGGGCAGCCGAAACCGCCGTCACAGGCGATCTCGATCGAAGGCTGAAGGCGGTGTTCGGCAACAGCAGAAGTCTGCGGTCGTTTCGGCAGAGCCGCGGGGTTCGCATGCGCGTGCAGAGAATGAAGAAACCCGTTTCCATCTTCTGGGACAGCGGCCCCGCAGGCGGTTTTCTTCTCGTCATCTTCTCGGAACCCGACGTCGGAAGCCGCCTCACAGAGATCTGGACCCAAGAAGCCGCCCCGGGTACCGCGCTCGGGTGGAAAACCTGCGATTCGGACACCTGGCGCGCCCTCGGCCCCGTGCGGCCAGAACTTCCGGCCAGGTTCTGGAAGCGTCTCGAAAAACAGGGCCGTCAGGAGATCGACACAAACCGGCGGCACTGGGAATTCCGCCTGACGAACGGGGGAAACGTGCTTTTCCTGGCCGTTCCCTCACCTTCCGCGACCTCCCGTCCGCCTCTGGTCTTCTGGTGGGGGTTCATCGCAACCGTATGCCTTGTCTCAGCACGGATCATAGCAAACGGCCCCGATATGCTGGGGCCGATCACTCGGCTGTCGGTCCTGCTGTTCGTCGTCGCGGCGGCCGTTCCGACCGCCTGCGCCGCTCTCGCCGGATTCCGCGTGCTCTCCGACCGCCGGGAGGTCCTTCGCAGCGAGGTCCAGCGCGCGCAGGTCGATGCGCTGCGACTGTTCGACGAACGGTTCGAGGACCACCTCGACCGTTTCAGGCGAAGGCTCGTCAGGCTGACCTCACAGCCCTCCTTTTATGACCTCGGCCACACCCGCGCCGCCGCTCCCTTCATCGCTCAACCCTTCAGCGGCCACCTCGACCTGCTGGCATCGGACAGCCGCACGATCGCCAGGGTTCCGGATACCGACACGGCATTCACCCCCCTGCTGCCGGTCATCCAACGCATGGCGCTCGAGGTCCTTGCCCCGGACCTCATCGCCACTCCCGGGGTTCGCATCGACGCAGCGACGGACAGGATGATCCGCGAGGGCCAGTTCGGCTTCACCGCCCTGGCGATCCGTCCGCGCCGCCTGAACCAGATGAATACGGGCACGAGCAGGCCGATGTTCTACTGGGACCACCCCCGAACAGATGGACAAGATGCGGCGTTCGCCGTTTTCGTGTTCGACCGCGAGAACCTGATGCGTGACTACGCCGCCACCCGCATTCTCGAGTCCGGCGCCCTCTGGGGAACGAAAATCCGCATCGGCGCGCACCATCTCGACAGGACCGAGGCCTTTCCGGGAAACGCGACAGCCTGGCGCAAGCTGACCCCGGCCGTCAATCGCAGCCGTGTTCTGAACAAGCCGGTATTCGGAAAAGTCAGGTTTGGAAGCCGCGACTGGTGGTATACGGCCGTCGTCGGAGCAAATATTGATCGTTATAGTTTTATCGCCCTGTATCCCGATGACAAAATCGAAGCGGCCCTCGGCGAGCTCCGGGCAAAGGCGTATGCGGGAATGGCTGTAATGATCTTCCTCGCCGCCGGGCTTGGCGCCCTGCTCTCCCGCAGGCTGACGCGCCCCGTCTCGGCCCTGGCGGAGGGAGTCTCGAACCTGCAGCGAAAGGAGTTCAACAGGCTTGTCCGGATCGACGGTCAGGATGAGCTCGCCCGCCTCTCCTCCGCGTTCAACGGAATGATGGCCGAACTGAAGGACCTCGACGTGGCCAGGGCGGTCCAGGGAAGCCTCCTTCCCGCCTCGTATCCGGCCCCCGACGGCTACTCGATTCACGGCAGTTGCCTCTTCGCCGGCGACCTCGGCGGCGACTGTCTCGACTGCCGTCCCCTCCCCGACGGCCGCATTCTGCTGCTGATCGGCGACGTGAGTGGGCACGGCGCAGCCTCTGCCCTGCTCATGGCATTCATCAAGGCCACGGTGACCCTCTGGAGCCGGTCGGGCGTAAGCGATCTGCCTCTGCTCGCGAACCGCATCGATGCCCTCCTGAGGTCGTTCCCGGGCCCCAGGCGCTTTCTCGCCTTCTTCGGCTGTCTGTTCGACCCGGCTACGCACACGATCGAATGGCTTTCGGGCGGCCACCCGTATCCACTCCTCGTCAGCCCCGCGGGAAGCGCGCGGTTCGTCGGCGCGCCTGGGTATCCGCTGGGCATCAGGCGCCGACCGCAGGCATCACCGGCAGGCACGCTGGAGTTCGAACCGGGCGACACCCTGTTCTTCTACACGGACGGATTCGTCGAAGCGCTCGACCGCACGGGCGCTCCCGTCGGCTACGATCGCATGACGGAAATGACCTGTACGGCATGTGCCGCCGCATCCGCCGATGGTGAACGAGCCCGGAACATCGTCGACAGCCTTCTCGAACACCGCGCCGCCATCACCGTGGAGTGGAGCGACGACGTGACGATGCTGGTTCTCGCGAGACTGCCACGGAAGGAGGGCGTGCCGTGAGCCGGGTTCCGGACACCGCTCCCGGAAAAGCGTTCAGACGCCCGTTGCTAGTCGGGGCGGCTCTCGCCCTGCTTCTCTATGGGGTTTTCGGGATGCTCGACCTGTTCGACGCATGGCAGGTCCGGCGAGCGGAATCTCTGAAGCGGAACCTGCGGCTCGAACTCGATCGGGCCATCGCCTGGCGAGCGAACGGCTGCAGCCTGCTCGACGCGGCCTGGCCCGTCCATGAAGCGCTCCGTTCTGGCTTCGGCAGGTATCAGACCTTCAAGAACGCCATCGACCGCGTGAACCGGGGCTTCGGCCAGAGCTGCAGCCTCTTCCTCTTCCAGAACGGCCGCAACACCCTGACCTATCCCGAGAACGCATCTCATTCAGCCCTCATCGCCGAGATTCTGTCGGCGATTCAGGCACCCGTCCGCCGCCGGGCCCGGTTGGCCCCGTCCCTAGACGTCAGGACCATCGGTCTCTGGGGCCGCGAGGCGGCCATCGAAAATCTGAGATATAATAACGGAGAATATATTCTTCTCGAGTCGGCCGGCGGCCGGGGCGTCGGGTATTTCGCGTTCCACGGTTCAGGCCTGGCGGCCGTCCTGTTGATCGAGAACGTTCCCGCGCATCACCTGGACGAATTCTTCCGACATCGGGCGCGATATCAGGCGATTTTCCGGAACACCGGAAGGGGCATTCCCGACATCGATTTCTGGGCCCCGCCCCGGAACCGTTCCGCACGATCGTTACGGATGGCCTGGGGAAAGGCGAATGCGGAGAAGAAGGATGTCGTCGAACAGAACGGGACGCTGTGGATGTTCGATCGCGACCGCATGGGCGTCGTCACGGCCATCGCGTCTCCCCTCCCCGCCTCGCACGATCTCGCCCTCCTCCGGACCGCCCTTCTGTCGTTCATGATCGTCGTTCCTCTTGTCTTGTATCACGGGTACAGGCGGGGCATCAGCCCGTCTTTTTCTTCCCTCCGGGCGCAGATGCGCGTGCTGTTCCTCGCCGCTACCCTACTGCCGATGATCTCGACCCTCGGGGTCGGATGGATGAGCCTTGGGTATCAGGAAGAGCGCCTCCGCAATGCCGCCTTTGCGAAGGGCGTCACCAAGCTTCACACCGTCAATGCAGGCTTTTCGCGCACGATGGCGATCTTCCGAGAAAAATTTCTTGAACTATGGAAGCTTGCGAACAGGACGCCGTTCGACCCCGACGGGTTCAGTCGCCGGCTCGCGCCTCTCGAGGAGGCGCGCATGTGCCGTCTGCTGATGCTGTTCGACGCGGACAGCCGCGCCATCGTGAAACGGGTAGACGCCGACCGGGACGATATCGTCACCACAAGCACCCTCTTGTCTCGGGCGGCCATCCGGCGGTACATTCCTGAACGGATCGGGGCCGGCGACCAGAACAAGATCCAGCCGACAGACCTGCTGGTCGAGGAAATGACGACCAACCCCGAGTTCGGCTGGTCGACCCTCATCGAGACGCCCAATGCGGTTCATCGCCTCCAGGCAGGCTTTTCGTCCGCCGACGTCATCTGGAACGTCTTCCCGGATCTCGCAACGGGGCCGGCGTTTTTGATGGGAATGGCCGACTCCGACGATCTGATACGGCTCCACCTTTCCTATTCCGTCCTGACCGGTGCCGACGCCATACGTCTTCTCCTTCTCGACGCCAGTCACATGGATATGCCGCCGGCCCTCGGCATCGAGAACTTTTCGACCCTTTCGGCCGTCATGCGCACCCCCAGACTGTCGGCCGCACCGCCCCGGACGGAAACGACGTCCCTCGACGCCAAACGGCTGTGGCCCCAGCCCGGAACCTCCGACCGACATGAACTGATGCACCTGATGCAGGTCTGCCACCTGACGAACAAGGTGATCGAGAGAGAACTCCGGCTCGCTTCCGGCACCGCATGGGTCGTCGTCGCACCGGAAGCCGTTCTTGGAAAATACGTCACGGCCGCCGTGCTCGACGCCGAGCAGGAGCTTTCTGGCCTGAACGGCACGAGGCTGGCGCTTCTGGCCGGCCTGCTGGTGTCCCTGCTGACCTCGTTCGCCGCCGGCCAGTTGCTGAGCGCTCTCGTCCTGGTTCCCATCGCCGATCTCCAGAATGGCATCGATGCGATCAGGCGACGCCGGTCGGATATCGTCATCCCCTGCAGGCGCGACGACGAGTTCGGCCACCTGGCAAACATCTTCAATCGTGCTCTCGGCGACCTGAAGGACCTCGAGCTAGCGCGGGTCGTGCAGGCAAGCCTGCTTCCGGCTTCGACGCCACGAATCGGAGGCTACACCCTTGCTGCCGTCAATCTGCCTGCCACGGACCTGAGCGGCGATTATTACGACCTGGTGCAATGTCCCGACGGCTCGTTCCTGATGGTGATCGGCGATGTGACTGGGCATGGAGCGTCGGCGGCGCTCGCGATGGCCATGGCCAAGGCGACGGTCG
>JAKJFL010000265.1:0-5262 GCA_022704935.1 Candidatus Rifleibacteriota bacterium | reverse complement strand
CTTCGCAGCACGCTTCTCGGCTGTCGCGACCGCGTCCGGCGCCAGTTTCAGATTGAAGAACGAGTCGTAGGCCAGGATCAGTGCCGCCCCGACGATCAGCTCATCGAGCTCCTCGCCGGTCGTGAAACTTCTTCCGGCCACCCCCGCGATTTTGCGATATGTCCGAAGCGGCATGCCCAACTCGGCCTCGGCCTTGGTGAACGCCGCCAGCGCCAAGTCTCCACGGTCCTTCTCGACGGCTAGCCGGCCTTCCTCGAGATGGCTGTCGAAACGCCCCTGGGCTCTCGATCCGAGCAGATACAGGCCGCCGGTCACCACCGCCGCCGTGGCCAGCAGAATGCCGATCAGGGCGATGAAAACCATGGAACCGCGACGGTTCCGCGTGTCGGAAAACATCGGCGAATACAGGTTTCTAGGGTTGTTCGGGTTCATCGCCCCCATTATAGTCGCATCCCCCGCTCCCTGCAACTCCCGCAGTATTCAGGGCAACCACATCAGGTTTCACAACCGCTGAATCACAGAGATACAAAGAACGTTATATCGCCGAGACGCAGAGACACGGAGAAAGAAGCGAGATGAATAAAGAGGGAATGAGCATTTCCCTCAGCGTCTGGAATGTGGATTCCGTTACAAGAACCGATCTGCAGATGGAGCAGATGAAATTCTGAAAATCTTCTTTTCAAGAAGTTTTCGGCGCATGCGGAAAATCAGGCGTTTCCAGGTGTCCGTTCCTATCGGTTCTCCATCTGCGTCCATTTGCTCTCCATCTGTGGGTGCGGGCAGAATTTCATGCGCTCGCCCTGGCTCATCCGGGTTGCGCGCGGGGCCGGAGTGCGGTAATGCTGGTAGCATGAACACCATACATGACGCGTCCCCTGCCGGTTCCTTCACTCCGTTTCTCGTCGACCGAAACATGATGGGCAGGCTCACGGACGCCCTCGGCTATGCTTCCGGCGACTGCCGGTTTGGCTTTCTCGACAAACTCTGCGTGATTCACCGCATCAACACACTCGCAGGGCTGTTTGCCGCGAACCACGGCTGGCTCGGCGCCAGCTTCTCGGCGATCGAGATCCTCTCCGTTCTCTACCACTTGCGCGTTGGCGACCCCGCACTGCCGGCGGCCGGCCGCGACCTGGTGGTCCTGTCGAAAGGCCACGCGGCGATGGCGCAGTATGCCGTTCTCGCGGCCTGCGGCCTCTTTCCGATCGAAAAACTGCTCAAATACAAGACGATTCCCGGCCTGCCGGCCCACTGCGATCGGTCGGTTCCAGGCGTCGACACCGACAGCGGCTCGCTCGGCCAGGGGCTGTCGAAAGCGCTCGGACTTTCCCTCGCCCGGCGCCGCGCGGGCATTTCGCATCATTGCTACGTGCTCCTCGGTGACGGCGAACTCCAGGAGGGGCAGGTGTTCGAATCGATGTTGTCGCACGCCCGGCTTGGACTGACGGGGTGCATTCCCATCATCGACCGGAATTTTCTCCAGTCCGACAGCCAATGCGCGGAGATCAAGGATGCCCACGACTGGAACGGCCTTCTGACGGGAATCGGCCTGCGCGTCTTCACCTGCGACGGCCATTCCGTCAGGTCGCTCGACCAGACTCTCAAAGCCGCCGCCGAGTGTGGCCGCCCGGCGATCGTGATCGCAGAAACGGTCAAGGGATACGGGACCTCGCTGACCGGGATGGCGCCTCAGACGGCGCGTCGTCAGGGCGTCTGGCACGCCCGCATCCCCGACCGGTGCGAGTATCTGGCCATGGTGGCAGAGCTCGTCGAACGGCTCGGCGATTCTGATATCACGAACGCGTTCGCCGCATGGCGACGCGCATACGCCATGGAATCGGTGGTGGCGGCGCCTGCCAGCCCAGCCCCGGTCGGGATCGCGACCTCCCGCTCGACCGCCGCCGGCTTCGTGGCAGCTCTGCAGGAGGCGATGCCGCTGCGGAAGATGCTTTTCATCCTCGATGCCGACCTCGAGAAATCCTGCCGCCTGACGGATATCGCCCTGGGCTACCCCGACCGGTTCATCGAAGTGGGCATCAGCGAGCAGGACATGGCTTCGATCGCGGCCGGTATCGCCCTTGGCGGCGGCGTGGCGGTCGTGAACACCTATGCCGCATTCCACAAACGCGCGCTGGACCAACTGTTCGCGATCTCGGCCGAGGGGCTTCCCGTTATCGTCGCCGGCCATTACGCAGGTATCGACTACCATACCGACGGGAAGTCGCACCAATCATTGAACGATATCGGGCTGTTCCGGGCACTGGGCGGCTTCGAGGTCTACGAACCGCTTACGCCGGAGGATGCCGGAAATCTCCTCACGCTGCTTCTCGACCGGTATGCCGCCGATCGGGCCGCCGGCCGCCGATCGACGCCGGCTTATCTTCGTCTGCATCGCACGCCGCTCGCGGATCAGTTGCCGAAGCCGGCGGACGAGGCGCCCCTGCGCTGGCGACGCTGGCGGCACGGGCGGCGGCAGCGAGTCCGGCCGCATCCGCCTCTTCTCGTCAGATCCGCATCTGATCGCGATGGCTATGGAATGGGCGGCGGGCCGTTCGGAAACGGTCGCCGGCCAGTATGAACTGATCGGCTTTCTCGACTACTCGGATCCCGATGGGAATATCGCCGGGCTCGCGCGCTCGGCACGCCATTCGATCATGCTGGAAAGCCATTTCCCGGCCGGTGGCCCCTCTGAATGGCTCTCCGCGCGCGCGGGAACGCCGGTATCGCGCTTCGGGCCCGTTCGGCCGGCAGGATCGGCGAGAACGTTCGCCGAAATGCTTCATGCGCACGGAATGACAGCCGAGACCCTCGAAGAACTCCTGAAACCGATGGAGTGAGGACGGGGGGATTACTCCTCGTCTTCATCTCCCTCTTCGTCTTCGTCGGATTCTTCTTCGGCGACGACCGCCGCGGCGGAGGAGGAAGCCATGCCGACGCCGACGTTGCGCATGTCACGTGCCTGGTTCGCGAACCACAGCATGATGCCCTGGGCGCCCGACGAGCCGAACAGCAGCTGCTCGATGAACTTGTTGCTGACCTCGAGATTCCCGACGATGCGGTTCGCTCCCGCGAGGATGTACATGATCTCGAAAATGCGGGACTCCGGCATGTTCTCCTTGGGGATCTTCGTGCCATCGGGCATGAACGCGTCTTCCAGGCTGGTCGACTTGTTCGTGATAGTCAGGAAATTGATGGCTTCTCGCAGGAACGCGTTCTCGAACTCCTTATAGGGTTTCCGTGCGGCTTCGTCGGTGAACTGCTCAGTTGCGTCACGGCTCGCCCAGGCGCCGTTCAGATACGTGTAGCCCAGGATCCGGTGATTCGCCTTGCGGGCCTTGTAGCAGATGGCGGCCAGTTCATACGCCCGGATCGCCGCGTCGAGATCGCCTTCCTTTTGAAGTTCGTTATACGGTTTGCCCTTGGCGATGATGGTCGAGGCCGATTTCTGCAGGAGAGGGGAAATTCGCCGCAGGATCGCCAGATCTTCAGGGGTGAGGGCCTTCAGCTTTTCCGCGGCCTGATCCTTCCAGATCTGCTGGCCTGAACTAGCCGCCCGGACGCGACTCTGGGCCTCCCACTGGGCCTTATGGCTCTGGAAATACTCCTGACGGCGCAGGTCGTCTTCGCTCATCCGGGGGCAGAAAAACCTGTCTTCGCCGGCGTAGAAACAGGTTGGACAGACGCATACGCCGAACAGCCGTGGGTTGACCTGGCCGACATAGATCGGGCGGTAATCGATATCACGCTTTGCGATGCTGAACTGCGTTTTGCGCAGGGTGTACCGCGTGAACGGTTTTTCGCAGACCGGGCAGGTGATCGACTTCTGGAAAAATAGTTTATCATTTAATACCATGACTGTTCCCCTGATGCTGCTGCCTGGAAGTGAAAGGCTTTCCTGAAGGATACACCAGCATCAGGGGATACGCAACAATTTGTGCACCTGCGGAATCCAGCGCACCTCCCGGAAATGCGGCCGCAGCATCTGCAGCCATTCGAGAATCAGTCTGCTGTCCCAGTCGCTGATCGACGAGGCGCTCGCGGAAAACGGCTGTACGACGGCGACATATCTGTGCGTATCGATCTTCTCGAGCTGACGGATGATCTCATCGGGATCGTCGATAGCGTCGATGACCAGCTTCAGATACGATCGTTCCGGGGGTACGGTCTTCAGAAAACGGCGGTGCTTCTCGCCCATTCGCCCGTTGAGACCCCAGTTTTTCGAGAGTTTCAGGTCGACGCTCCAGAAATCGACGAATTCCGCGACCTCGGCCGCCTTGGCGGCGAGGGAACCGTTCGTTTCGAGGAAGATCTTCAAGCCGTCCCGCCGGCAGAGCCGGGCGAACGCTTTGATGAATTCGGCCTGCAGGAGCGGTTCGCCGCCGGTCAGGGAGATACTGTGAAAATCGCCGAGCGGGTATTCGTTCGAAAGCGTGTCATACAGATCGGCCGCGGCTACGGGGTTCGCTATCTGCTGTGAGCGCCTGCCGGGCCACGGCGAAAGTGTGAAGCCGGGTCCGACATCCCACGACCTCCGCGTGTCGCAGTTGCGGCACAGCAGGTTGCATCCGGCAAACCTGACGAACAACTGCATGAGACCGACCTGCATACCCTCTCCCTGGATCGAAGGAAACACTTCGATCAGCTTCGCGCCTGTTTCAACCATGCTGTCCTCCAGGATCGTTTCCGGACTCCGCCATCGACTTCAGGCCGAACTCGTCGATGATCGGGATGCCGAGCGATTCGGCCTTGGTTTTCTTTCCGGATGTGTATCCGGGACCTTCGAGGGAGCCGATCACGAGATAACTCGTTTTCGCCGACACCGAGCCGCTCACCCGGCCTCCGTGACGCTTTACCAGCGTCTCGAGCTCGCTTCGAGGCACGCCAGCCTCGCCGGTGATCACGAAGGTCTTACCCGCGAGAGTCGGTGCGGACGGCGAAGGGGCTTCACCCACGGGGGCCTCGATCAGCCAGGCCGCGAGACGGTCGATCCAGGCGATGTTCGCCGGTGCGGCCAGGAACTCGGTGATGCACTGGGCGACCTTTTCCCCGATACCGGAAACGGTGAGAAGCTGGTCGGCCGTGGCGGCCCTGAACGCCGTCAGGGTGGAGAACCGGTGTGCCAGGTCTTCCGCCGAGACCGCGCCCACGTTCGGGATGCCGAGCGCCGCGATGACCTTCGACAGCGGCCGCGTCCGCGCTTTTTCTATATTATAAAGAATTTTATCTGCCAGCTTTTCCCCCATCCGCTCGACGCTGAGCAGG
>JAKJFL010000264.1:0-5268 GCA_022704935.1 Candidatus Rifleibacteriota bacterium | reverse complement strand
ATCGACGTCATTCGGCGGAATTTCGGCGAGAATTCTGAGAATTTCGACGAAATCGAGATGCTGAATTCCGACGAAACGTCGGAACAGACGTTTGAACCCCGGTGTTCTCCAGAGAGCGGCTCCGAAAAAGATTATGAGCATCAAGATGGGCACAAAGACGAACCACCAGGTGACCATGACGTCGGATGCGGCAAGCAGCATTTGGGTTATGAACGGGAGCTGGACATGCAGCCCAAGGAAAATCTCCTTGAACTGCGGAAGAACGAACATGAGGAGTGCAAAACACGTCTGGATGGCGATCAGGAGCTCCACGGCGGGATACGCCAGAGAACCGGCTAGGAACGGGATATCGCTGTCGGCTTTTGCGTAGCGGAGCCGTAGCAGGTTGCCCTTCTCGATATCGGTCAGATCCGAGGCCAGAATGACGAGAACAAACGCGGGAAGGGCCCTGCACTCCTGCCGTTTCAGCGCTTCGATCAGCGGCTGTCCCTGGCCGAGGGCCGAATACAGCGCGTCCATCGCCATGCGGTAGGGCTGCCAGGGCATCGACTGGCGTGAAATGTCCAGCGTTTGCAGGAGCGGGACGCCCGATGCGAGATTGACGCCGAAGAGGCCCATCGACTCGTTCTGAAGCCGCTTTCGTCGTTTCGGCATGAAGACGGCTGTGATGGCTGTGGAGATGTCGATACCCATATTCCTCGTCACCTGTCCGATGAGTGGCCCGAACGCCAGAGGGCCGCATACGGTTTCAGCCCTTTTTCGAGACGCACCGACAGAATTCCTTTCAGGGAAGCGTCGACGAGGCTGGAATCGAGACCGAGCTTTTTCAGCCGCTCGAGCGCCCCGGTCGCGTCGGCGGCATGAAACGTCGCCAGGACGAGATGCCCCGCCTGCCCGGCCTGGAGGGCCTCGCGAAGGCAGGCCGCGTCCCTGATCTCTCCGAGAGCCATGACGTCGGGGTCCTGGCGGAGTAGATGTTTGAACGCGGCATCGAGACTCGCTCCGGTTTCGGAGGAAAGCGCGGATTGGCAGATGCCGGGAACCCGACCTTCGATCGGGTCTTCGATGGTGGCCACCCGGCGCAGCCCCGAAGAATCGTTGTGGGCCAGCTCGGCAAGTGTTGCATACAGCGCCGTGGTTTTCCCGCTGCCGACGGGGCCGGCGATGAGGGCGAGTCCCGGGCCGTCTGCAAGCAGGCTCCGCCATTCCGAGACGGTTTCCGGTAGCCAACCAAGCGCCGGGAGATCGGGAAAAGCGATCGGGCGGATGAACCTGAGCGCGACCCGTTCGCCATCGGCAGCCGGATACACCGAAAGACGCGCTTCGCCGGCAGCGGCGGCCAGGCTGAACGCCCCTTCCTGGGTGATGCCCGTCCGATGCGAATGACAGCCGGCAAGAAATTTCAGTCTCGAGCAAAGTCCCTCGTGAAGGGATTGACGATACGTGCCGGCCTCGATCAGTTCACGCGCGATTCGGACCGTGACGCGAACCTGTCCCGGAAGTGGTTCGAGATGAATGTCCGATGCGTTCGCCTTCACCGCTTGCGCCAGCAGGGTTTCGGCTGCCGCGACGAACGGGCTGCCCCGGAAGCCAAGGCTTTCGTCGATCAGGCTTCCGAGGGCGGCTACGGGCAGATCCACCCGAAGAATCTCGAGATGCCGCTTCGATTCACCGGCAAGACGACGGATGAGGGCCGTGACGTTCTCTGCTTCTCGCGCGTTCGCGGCAGTGAGAGCAATCCTGGTCGGATGGTCGTTTCGCGTGATATCGACCATCACCGAGGCGCCGGAGTGCGTAACGGCCTGAATCTCACGGTATGGAATTCGTTCGTCGCCGGGCTCGCAATGAACGGTGAGCTGCTCGGGCCCGACGGTGAATCCGGAACGCCCCAGGAGCTTTTTCAGGAATCCCGGCTGGAACTCCACCGGAAGAATTCCGAAATCGTCCGGAATCGTTCCGGCCGTTTCGTATTCAACATTCGTCACCATACATCCAATGTAACACACCCGGGGGCCTCTTCGCCGAAAATCAGGCTTTTGCCTTTCAGAAAGGAGAGGACGACAGCCTCGTGAATATCCCTTTTCCTCTTGTATAGACAATGCGATCTTGTTTACATATATTTATATAGAGAGAGGATAATTATATGGATGCAATGACGAATATTCTGCTTCAACGGTATCGTCAACAGGCATCACTGCTGACCGGCCTCAAGGAGACGCTGGCGGTTCAGAAAACCACGCTGAGCGCCGGCACTGCCATGCAGCAAAGTCGGCTTTCGACAAGCATTCTGTCTCTCACCCCGGAACAGCAGTCCCAGGCGGGGTCTCTTTTTGGAACCGCCTTCACCTCCGCCGGTGCGCTCGCTTCCCTTTCAGCCGCTGGAACCCAGGTGAGCCAGTTCGCGAACGCCCTCGGAACGAACGGAGAAGCCCAGGCGGGTCTTCGCGCATTCACAACCGAGTTGACGAAAAACTGGTACAGCACCGAGACCCCCACGATCATGAAAGGGCTCCGCGATATCCAGGAGACCGACACGCGTCTGTTCGCGTCTGCGTTCGCGGCGGCCGGCCAGATTGCGAACGCCGGCGGTAACACCACGTCGTTCATGAAAACCCTCACCGCCCTGAACACGCCCGAACAGCAGTCTGCCTTCGTGGCGTCCGTCTCCGATATCATGAAAACAGAGGGAACGAACGCCAGGCGCACCGAACTCACGGGAAGCGTCATGAACACCATTTCTGAGATCCAGCGCGCCACGCAGGGCGAAGAGGAAAAGAAAGCGATGAACTCGTTCCTCGAAGAGCTTCGCAGCTTCACCACGAACGATGAGCGCTCGCAGTTCATCGAAGTCTTTCACCGCAGAAATCCGTTTATTTTCTATACCTGAACGAATCGCATTCCAATCAAAAACCGCCCGGTTATCCGGGCGGTTTTTGATTGGAATGCGACGAATCGGTCAGGCAGAGTATTTGTCGCGGACGATGCCGACGATTTCGAGGACCGTCGCGGCCGAGCGGGCCATCGCGTCGACGGCGACCCACTCTTCGCGGCTGTGAGCATTTTCAGCGCCGCAGAAGACGTTCGGGCACGGAAGTCCCTTGAAGGTCAGTCTCGCCCCGTCGGTTCCGCCGCGGATCGGCCGGTAGACGATCTCGATGCCGAGCTTCGTCATCGCCGCGCGAGCGATGTCGGCAACGTGGGGATTGTCGACCAGCGCGACCTTCATGTTCCGATAGCTGTCCTTTATTTCGACGTCTACCCGGACTTTCGGGAAGGCCTTGCGGGTCGCCTCGGCCATCTCCTGGATGCGCTGTTTGCGGGCATCGAGTGAATCGAGCTCGAAATCGCGGATCAGAACCTTCACGACTGATACTTCCTCGCTGCCGGTCGAATCATAGGGGTGGAGGTATCCCTCGCGGCCCGCTGTGATCTCGGGTCGGGGTTCCATCGCGAACAGGGACAGGAAATGAGCCATCGCGTACTGCGCGTTGACCATGACGTTTTTCGCGAAGCCGGGGTGGACATTCTTGCCGTGAAAAGTGACGGTCGCCGACGCGGCGTTGAACGTCTCGTCGCTCAGCTCACCCTCCTGCTCGCCGTCGATCGTGTATGCGAACGCGGCCCCGAAGCCGGGAACGTCGAAGCCGTCCGCCCCACGACCGACCTCCTCGTCGGGCGTGAAGCAGATCTTGATCGCGCCGTGCTTGACCTCGGGATGCGCCATCAGGTATTCGACCGCGGCCATGATGGCGGCGACGCCGGCCTTGTCGTCAGCCCCGAGCAGGGTCGTGCCGTCGGACGTGATGATATCGCGACCGATATACTGTTTCAGGCGCGGGTTCTTGTCGGCGCTGATCACGACGTTCGGATCTCCGGGCAGCTTCAGGTCGCCGCCTTTGTATCCCGTATGAACGACGGGATTCACGATCATGCCGGGAACGGCCGGCGACGTGTCGACATGAGCGATGAACCCGACAGCGGGGATCTTCGCGGCGGCCGGGCCATCTATATTTGACGGTATGGTTCCGTACACATAGCACTGATTGTCGAGTCTGACATCCTTCAGTCCGAGGGCTTTCAGTTCTTTTTCGAGCATCTTCGCGAGTTCCCACTGTTCGGGGGTGCTCGGAAGCGTCTCGACATTTTCCTTCGACTGGGTGCCGAGGGCGGCGTAGCGGCAGAACCGCTCTAGAACGGACTTTTTCAGGATTTCACCGTGTGTGTTCGTCATCGTTCACTTCTCCTGGTTCGAAAGCTCGTTGAAACGGTCGGAAATCACGTCGCAGACGCCTTTCAGCAGTTTCGGATCATCGAGGCTGATGCCAAGAAAATCCTTGAGCAGGGCGGTCGCCGGGCGGTCGAAGCCGTTCGAGACCATGGCGACGTATTTCGGCGCGAAACCGGCCGCATCTTCTTTGTACATCGAGTAGTATTTGAGTGCCAGCATGTGGGCCACGACGTAGTTGATGTAGTATCCGGGAACCGACCAGTAGTGGTGCTTACGCATCCAGTGGTAGTCGAGTTCGGGGTGCTTCGCGAAGAAGATATCGTATTGTCTGCCGACATCGGTGCAGGCCTTGTTGAAGCCCTTCTCGTCGGTGATCTCGCCGGTCGCGATGCGGTCGTAGGAGACCATCTCGAACTTGGCGCGCCGGGCGATTTCCCACAGGTACATCATCTCGTTGACCATGTCCCACCGGATGCCCGCCAGAACGGCCGGGTCCTTCACCGTCGCGAGCAGATGGTCGCGCAGCATCCACTCGTTGAACATGGCGAACGATTCGGTCATGAACGAGGGGCCTTCCCCGAACATCAGCGAGCCGTGGCGGTTCTTCACGAGCTGGTAATGAATGACGTGGCCGGCCTCGTGGGCGAGCGTCGACGCGTCGTTCAGAAAGCCCTGGAAGTTATCCATGAAGTAGCCGAAGTTTCCGATGCAGAACGCGCCCTGATCGCGATTCGGGCCGCCGCAGACGTCGAGTTTGCCGTTTTTCGGGTCGAGCAGCTTCTTCACTTCGGTGGCATACTCGGTGCCTAGCGGCTCGAGCGCCTTGTTCAGCGCATCACAGGCCTCGTCGATCGTGAGGCGCAGCGGGGTGGCATCCGAGGGGGTCATTTCCATATCCCAGATGTCGACATCGGCGACGCCCAGGTCTTTCTTCAGGCTCTCGATGCGCCAGTTCTGGTAAGTATGGTAAAGCGGCAGGTTCTCTTCGAGGCGGGCGTAGAACGCGTCGATCTCGGGGCGGCTCATGTACATCCCGAAAA
>JAKJFL010000263.1:0-5271 GCA_022704935.1 Candidatus Rifleibacteriota bacterium | reverse complement strand
GAACAGATGGCGGAAGCCGCCATCGGCGATGAGCCGGCGCCCACGTTCCACGAGACCGGCATCGAACGTACGCTGAGCCGCCGACGCGGCGCGGAAGGCTTCGCGCATACGCCCTGCGGATGTGCGAAGAGCGCCGCAACACGAGGTCATACCCTCGACGAACGATGCTTCGTCGGTCAGGGCGAGGGCCGGTGACAGGAGCTTTGCCCCTTTCGCGGCGGAGATCATGAAGGGAACGGCCATTGAATATGGGCAGGTATGTGACTGTTCCAGCCGCTCCCCGGGAAGGCAGATGATGGAAGGCAGGAAGACGACATCGACATCCTGCGCAAGAAGGGCATCGACGTGGCCGGCGGCGAGTTTGATCGGCAGGCAGACCCCGACGGAAAGGCGTTTGAGCCCCCCGGCCAGCGTCTCCGCGTTCGAACAACCCGACAACACCGGAACGCAGCCGATCTCACGGAAAAAAGTACCCCAGAACGGCAGGCTCGCCATCATGACGGACGCCCGCGGAATGCCGACGACAGGCCCGGTCGCCCCTTTCCGCCCGGCCGGTTCGAAAAACGTCTCGCAGGCGGAAACATACTCGGCCGCCAGGTTCGGCAGAATGGCGGTCCGCGCACCGGAACCGCTACGGCTCGTATACCGCTCGCAGGTATCACCGAAGTAAATCCGTTCGCCGTCGCGCTCCAGGAGGTTCACTTCGCAGTTGTTGGGGCATCCGCCGCACCTGAAGGTTTTCAGCGTCGGCCGGGTCCCGGGCTCGAGCCCCCGAAACGCCGTCCGCGTGTCGGCGCCGACACAGCTTCGGGCGGCATCGGCGGCACCGATGGCGCCGGAAATGCGGTTGTAAGGATGCACGGCAACCTGGCGGCCCAGGACATGCTCGAAGGCGGCGACCACGGCATCGTTCGAGGCCGTTCCGCCCTGCAGCAGGATGCGCTCGCCGAGAGGACGGTTTCCCACGACCTTCGCGAGGTAGTTACGGGCGATCGAGCAGGCCAGGCCGGCGCAGATATCGTCGATCGTCGCGCCACCGCTCATCGCCCCGACGACTTCCGTCTCCATGAAGACGGTGCAGCGCGAACCGAGATCTTTCGGCGATGCGGCCGCGAAGGCATGGTCGGCGAATTCGCCGATGATCGAGATGCCCATCCGCACGGCCTGTTCCTCGAGGAATGAGCCCGTGCCGGCGGCGCAGACCTTGTTCATCGCGAAATCGCCGATCCGGCCGCCGCGAACCGAGATGAACTTGGAGTCCTGGCCGCCGATCTCGATGATGGAATCGACATCAGGCATGTATCTGCAGGCACCGAGCAGCTGGCAGGTGATCTCGTTCGTGACGATGTCGGCGCCCAGAAGTTTCGCGGCGAGATGGCGGCCGCTTCCGGTCGTTCCGCAGCCGAGAATGCGAAGTCCGCCCGGGAAGCGCGTTTTCAGGAAGGCAAGCCCCTCGCGCAGCACGTCCATCGGAGCGCCGCGGGTCGGCAGATACAGCGAGGTCAGCAGTTCCCCGTCCGCATCCGTGACGACGAAATCGGTGCTCACCGAACCGAGGTCCACGCCAAGGAATCCTTCCACGTATCCGGGAACGGGCTGTTCGGGCTCGGGCCTGCGCTCGAGCCGGGAAGGCCTGCGCAGCGGCGGCAGCGCGTCACGGGAAAACCCGCCAGTCGTAACGCGACGCCCGACGAGTTTTTTCAGCTCACGAATCGAACGAAGCTTCGCTCCTGCCGATGCCGCTTTCACGGCAGCCCCGATCGCGCATTCGAGGCCGGGATACGGAGACGGCATGAGCCGATCGCTTTCCGGCATGCGGAAAATCGTCCGGAACGCCCTGATGATGCCGCCGTTTTTCGCGCAGCCGCCGGCGATGACAACCGGCGGCTCGGGGTCGCGGCTCTTGAGAAGCGTCGCAAGGGCGTTGCGGCAGATGGCCATGCAAACGCCGAGCGCGATTTCGTCGACGGGGGTTCCCTTCTGCTGGAGGTGGATCATGTCCGACTTCGCGAACACGGCGCACCGGCCCGCGATCACGGCTTCGCGCTTCGCCGCCGCGCTCCGCGCCGCAAGCTCCTCCACGCTCATCCCGAGCCGTTCGGCCTGCGACTCGAAAAACGATCCGCTGCCGGCGGCGCAGGCGTCATGGATCGTGAATTCCCTGATCGCACCAGGAGAGTCGGGGTTCAACAGGATCGATTTCGCCGAATGGCCGCCGATCTCGATAATTCGCCGGGGCTTCAGCCCCATCCATCCGATTCCAGCGACGACGGCCATGATGCCGTTGATATCGACAAGATCGTCGGCATCGTCTCCCGCATCGTTCCTGCCTCCGCCCATTCCGCAGGCGAACGATTCGCCCGGAAAGCTGGACTCGATCCGATCGAGGCACTCCAGCACCGCCCGCCTGTCATCGGAACTCCGCCGTTCGTCATACGACAGAACGAGCTTTCCGTCGTCATCAAGAAGAACGGCTTTGGTATATGCAGAACCGAGATCGAATCCGATCGCTTTCATCTGACCTCTCATCACCGCGCCGCGGCTGCTTTATCTGTATACAGCCCATGATAGCACGACGATAAATATCAGATCATATATTTCTATATATGCCGGAGAATGGCATCAAGGTCTGCAGCAGCGGAGGCGGCCCGGCCGGCAGCTGCGGTCCTGAGTTTTTCCGCGAGCGTCTCCCGGGCGTCGCACACCTGACGGATGCAGGATTCAAGGCGTGCGGCATCGGCTTCTTCAGGGGGAAGCACGCATTGCCAGCCGAGTTCGGCCGCCAGACCGGTCATCTTGGGGTCGACGGCGAGGCCGATCCATGGAACGCCCGCGGTTGTCGCCAGCACCGCGGCATGAAGTCGCATTGTTACGATGAATTCACAGGATGCTAATGTTGCGTCGGCGGCGGCCGCTTCCCGCAGGATCGTCACCGGCAGGAGCGTCGGCTGGTCGAGCCACGGGGCCTCGTCTTCACCCGCCTGGAATGCGAGCGGCAGAAGCCTGTAGCCTGACGTTTTCGCCCAGCCGGCCAGCCGTTCGGCGATGACCGCGGACATCGGGAACGAACCCCTCAGAACGACGCCGACGGTCTTCACCCCCGAACTCTGTCGCAAAGCCTGTCCGGTCATGGGACGCAGGAAGACGAGATCTGCGCCGGCGGCGGCGGGAAGCGCAGGCCCGGGAAGTCTGGAGAGCGTTATCGCGGCTTCCCTGTCTCTGCAGGAGATATACGAGGCGAACTCGAGGATCATCCGGGCTGCGAACGCGGCGAGGTGCCGCTGGAAGGTGCCGGGTGGGCCCCAGGGGCCGAAACCCTGGCCGCAGAGAATTAGGCGCGCGCCCATCAGGCGGCCGAAGCCGAGAAGAGCGAGATAATACAGCAGACTGCCGAGACTCGTCGTCGCCTGCAGGAGGCTGCCTCCCGGAACGACCACGGCGCGGGCGGCGGCAATCTCCTCGAGAAGCCCGAGCATGTCGCGACGGGAGACGGGCCGGACGCGTTCGGTCGTTTCTTCCCACGCTGTCGGCCCCCAAAGGACGCTCCATTTCACATCCGGGCGGCGGCGGCCAGCTTCCGTGACAAAACCACGCCACAGGAGTTCGTCTCCCAGGTTTCCGAAACCGAAATACCCGATCAGGATGCTCCTGTCGCTTTTGCACCCCGCGCAAGACACGATCCGGCAGACGAGATATACGGCCAGCAACACGGTTCCCGTGAGAAGTCCCGTCCAGAGGCCGTTGAATCCGCGCAGAAACGCAAGCGAAAGCGGCGAATGGAAATGGCAGAACGTGTTCACCAGCGACACCTGTCCCATCTGCATGAAGAGGGCGAGCACGGGAAGGATTTCGGAAATGCCGCGGCGTCTGAAAAACAGAAAGAACAGTCCCGCCGGATACCCTATCAGGAACTCCTTGTTCCGGGGCCGCGCAATCAGCAGGTTTTCAAGGAACGTCCGGCCGACGTCTTCCATCGCCGATGGTTTGAGGAACGTGATATTTCCCGAACGCATAAGATACAGCAGCGTTCCGCCACCGACGGCGAGGCCGATGAACAGCTCTCTGATCGTCAGCGGCCGCGCGAACAGCGTCAGCAGGCCGCCGCCGTATCGCCGCAAAGCCCAGACGGTCGTCCAGGCCAATGGAGCGAGAAAGGCCAGTTTGATGCCGCGAAACTGCTCGAACTTGAGCAGATAGATCGTTTCGGCATGCAGGGCTGCGACCAGCGCGCCGCCGAGGAAGCCCGGCAGCGACAGGCGCAGGAAGAAGCCCGCGAGACCTCCGAATGACGCCGGCTTCCCCGCGGTCAGCGCAGCTTCGTTTGCACCCATAGCCCAGATGCAGCCGAGCGTAGACCAGGCAACGGCACCGGCAAGCCCGGTGAAACCGATGAACATCGGGGCCGGCAGGAGCCCCCAGGCAAGGAAGGTGACACCAAACGTCAGCCAGATATCACGTTCCGCGGGAGGACGCCACCGGGTGGCGGCAAGCAGGAGGGGGATGCCGAGCAGAAGAGCAAGGCCGATGGCAAGCCGTTCGGCCGGGGAGGCGATGCCGACCATGTGGCGGGGCTCGTCCCGGCGCTGTTCGTCGAGTCTCGGGATCTTGAACCCGTCAGCCTGCAGGCGTTTCACGACGGCGCCGAGGTAATCGAGGTTGAACTGGACGAGGTCCCCGATGAATTTCTTCTTATCCTGGAAGAAGCACCGCATGTACAGCATCTTCAGACGGCGCTCGCGAACGGCCCTCACCCACCGTGCAATAGCGCGAGATACATTATAATTCTCGTCGAGTTCCTTCCGGCCGATGCTGTGGACCCGCACGAAGGGACGTTTTCCGCGAAGGCCCTCGAGAAGGGCATCCATCCCGTCCTGGTCGTTGAACTCGACCCATCCGATCCGGTATGAACGATGCGCCAGTTCGTCGACGGTGGCGGCAAGGGCGCCGCGACTTCCGAGAACTTCCTCTTCAGCGAAGACGATCGCCGAAACCTCAGCCGGGTCGGGCAGGCCGGCAATCATCGAACGGATGGCTCCCGCGGAAAGGCCGGGGTGGTTGTAGATTCGCAGAACGATCCCAAGCCCGCACTCCCGGGCGAGGTTCAGATACTCTTTCGAAAAACCGAGGCCGACGCGGGTCTTGAAGTCCTCCCCCGATCTGCGAACGACAAGCAGGTTCAGGCTGACCCGGCGGACGCGGCCCCCCGGCAGCTTCCACCCGAGATGGTGTTCGATGCGGTCCAGGAGGCCATTTTCCTGCGACCAGATCCAG
>JAKJFL010000262.1:0-5273 GCA_022704935.1 Candidatus Rifleibacteriota bacterium | reverse complement strand
TCGGCAGCGATGCAGAATATCCTTCTTTCCGCCAATGCCCTTGGATTCGGATCGGTGTGGCTCGGTGCGAGACACGGAGACAACGACCTTGAGGGAAAACTCAAGTCGCTCCTGAACGTACCGGCCGGGATCGCGCTCATGGGGATCGCCGCGATAGGCCGCGCGCTTGAGACCAAAGATCCTCACAAATGGATAGACCCGCATTCGCTGCATTACGGCAAGTGGTGAAAAGGTCCCCGTCTGGTGGTAAAATATAAGGATGTCAAGTAAAGCGGCGGAAGCACCGCCGCTTGTCATATGGTGAAGTTCGGGGGCGTTAAAGTGGATCACAAAAACAAACAGGCGAGTATTTTCGAAGTCAACAAAGTGATAACCCTTCCGTTGGAAGAGGAGATAAAACAGAGTTACCTTAATTACGCGATGAGCGTCATAGTCGGAAGGGCGCTGCCGGACGCAAGGGACGGACTCAAACCGGTCCAGAGGAGAGTGCTTTACGCCATGCTGGAGCTGGGCGTGAGGCATAACCAGGCATTCAAAAAATCGGCGCGTATAGTCGGAGAGACCATGGGAAAATTCCACCCCCACGGAGATTCTGCGATATATGATACTATGGCGAGAATGTCCCAGGACTTCAGCATGAGGTATCCGCTGGTCGAGGGACAGGGCAACTTCGGTTCCATAGACGGAGATCCGCCCGCGGCAATGCGTTACACAGAAGCCAGACTGCACTCTCTCGGAGAAGAGATGCTTTCGGATATAAACGAAGACACCGTGGACTGGGGCCCCAATTTTGATGAATCACTCGTCGAACCGCTGGTCCTTCCTTCAAGTATCCCAAACCTGCTTATAAACGGCAGTACCGGAATAGCTGTCGGAATGGCGACCAACATACCTCCCCACAACCTTGGGGAGGCTGTCGATGTATGCTGTGCCCTGCTGGATAACCCCGACACGGAGCTTGGGGAGCTGATGTCCCTGATGCCCGGGCCGGACTTCCCGACAGGCGGAATAATAGTCGGGCGCGAAGGCATAATAGATTCTTACAGGACCGGAAGGGGAAAGCTCGTTGTAAGGGGCCGTGTGAATATCGAAGAGACCCGCAAGGGCAAAGAGAACATAGTGATCACAGAGATCCCCTACATGGTCAACAAGACGACTTTCATCGAGACGATAGCCAAATGCGTACAGAGCGGGATGATAGACGGCATATCGGACCTCAGGGACGAGTCTGACAGAGAGGGAATGAGGATAGTCGTTGAACTTCAGCGCGATGCCGACCCCAATCTCGTACTGCGCCAGCTGTACTCAAGAACGCAGCTCCAGAGCACATTCGGAGTCATCAACCTGGCGATCGTGGACGGAGAGACAAAAGAGCTGCCCCTCAAAGATATGGTCTTCGTTTTTCTTAACCACCGCAGGACCGTTGTCCGCAGGAGGACGGAGTACAGGCTCCGCAAGGCGGAAGACAGGGCCCACATAATAGAGGGACTGTTAAGGGCGCTTGACGCCATAGACGAAGTCATAAAGATCATCAGAGGATCTGAAAACGCCGCTGTTGCGAGAAACAGCCTGATGGAGAGGCTCGATTTCACCGAGATCCAGGCACAGGCGATCCTCGACATGCGCCTGCAGCGGCTGACCGGCCTCGAGCGCGACAAGATCGTGAACGAATACCACGAAACCCTGGCACTGATCGAGAAACTCAAGAGCATTCTCGCCAGCGATACCAAGGTTCGCGAGATCGTCAAAACCGAACTGATCGAGATCCGCGACAAGTACGGCGACGAACGCCGCACCCAGATCAGCTACTCCGAAGCCGAGCAGCTCGGCATCGAAGACCTGATGCAGGAAGAAGACATCGTGATCACGGTTACGCGCAACGGGTACATCAAGCGCATCGCTCCGAACACGTTCCGACAGATCGGCCGTGGCGGCAAGGGCAGCTTCGCGATGGGTGTGAAGGAAGACGATGTCGTCGAGCACATGTTCCTCGCCACGACGCACTCGTATCTGCTCGTCTTCACCTCGACCGGCAAGGCGCACTGGCTGAAGGGCTACAAGATTCCGGAAGGCGGCCGCCAAGCCGGCGGACGCGCGATCGTGAACCTGCTGAACCTGTCCGAGAACGAGAAGATCACGGCCCTGCTGCCGGTGAAGACGTTTGACGACCAGCGCCGCATCTTCATGGTGACGCGGCGCGGCATTGCCAAGATGGTCGAGTTGTCGGCCTTCTCGCGGCCGAGCTCGAAGGGCATCATCGCGATCAACCTCGACGACAACGACGAACTGGTCGGCGTGAAGACGATCAAGGGCGGCGAACACGTCGTCATTGCAACGCAGCGCGGGTATGCGATCCGGTTCCCCGAAGACGAGATCCGGTGCATGGGTCGCGCGGCCCGCGGCGTGAAAGCCATCAGCTTCAAGGATCCGGCGGACGTGGTCATCGGCATGGAAGCCTTCACCCGCGCCGGCCAGGTCGCTCCCCAGCCCGGTGCGGTTCCGGGCGCGGAAGGCGGCGAAGCCGTCGAGCAGCCCGCTCCGATGGCCGAGGTCATGCCGGAAGCCATTGCGACGGCACCGGTTGAGGGCGGCGAGCCGGGCGATGAGACGATTCCGACCGAATACATCCCGTTCGAAGGCATGCTGCTGACGGTTTCCGTGATGGGCTTCAGCAAGCAAACCGACGTGAACGTGTACCGTGTCACGCATCGCGGAGGCAAGGGCGTTCTCAACCTGGTGGTCAAGGAAAAGACCGGCGAGGTGCTGTCGATCAAGCGCATGTTCGAGGGCGACGAGCTTATGATCGTCACCACGAAGGGCAAGGTCGTGCGCCTCAACGCCGACGAGGTCCGCTCGACCGGAAGAGCCGCTTCCGGCGTGAAGCTGATCACGCTCGACGAGGGTGACCGCGTCATGTCCGTGGCGCGTATTCCGGCAATGGAAGAAGTCGCGAAGTAACGTTCCGCGGAGCCGTCCCGGAAGGGGCGGCTCCGTTCCTCGCATCAGAGCAAGACAGAGGAGTGGGGCCGATGGCTGACGAGCATCACGTTCAGATGGCGGGAACGCCGGTGAAGCGGCGCAGGGTGCGCTTTTCCACCGAGATCATGTTCATCCTGTCCGTCGTGTTCTGCGTCGCGCTCTCGATCATCTACCTGTCGAGATATTCCACGATTCGCACGCTTCTGCTGAAGGAAAACGAGCTCAACGAGAAGATCGTCTCGCTGGAACGCGAAAACCGGCGTCTGAAGCAGAACCTCGACACGCTTTCCACACCCGAGGGCATCGAGCGTCTCGCGCGCGAGCGGCTCGGCCTGGTCTGGCCCGAAGAGATTGTCGTCACGCCGGTTCCGGCTAGCGAAACACCCGCCGTTCGCCCTGGAAACGCGGCCGGGTCGCCCGGGCGGGAGCGCTGAAAAAAACTCCGACGGTGTTGCGCGAATGCTTGCATTTCGTGTGTACCTGTGATATAGTGATCCTTACGACCGCCGTGGAGGAATGGCCGAGTGGTCGATGGCGCCGGTCTTGAAAACCGGAAACCGAAAGGTTCGCGGGTTCGAATCCTGCTTCCTCCGTGCCAAGTTGTAATCGTGGAGAGGTGGCCGAGTTGGCTTAAGGCAACGGTTTGCTAAACCGTCGTAGGGCCGTAAAGCTCTACCGGGGGTTCGAATCCCCCCTTCTCCGTGGCTATTTATGCGCCTGTAGCTCAGTTTGGATAGAGCACCAGATTGCGGATCTGGTGGCCAGAGGTTCGAGTCCTCTCAGGCGCGCTGTTTCATTTGGAGAGATGGCTGAGTTGGTCGAAAGCGCTCGACTCGAAATCGAGTAGGCGCGTTGATAGCGTGCCTCGTGAGTTCGAATCTCACTCTCTCCGCCCTTGATGTTCGCTCCCCGGGTGGGGTCTCTGGAGAGGTCGCCTAGTTGGTCTATGGCGCGTGCCTGGAAAGTACGTATCCGAAAGGATCGCGAGTTCGAATCTCGCCCTCTCCGCTGTCGTGCTAGACGGAGGGCTCGGGGTCCTCTATTATCCGCAAATCCCCGCGGGCGGGTTGAATTCCTGCCAGAGGACCTGGTTGGTGGTACCAGCCTGTTCCGGAAGTAGTGAAGGACGGGTTCCACACGGCGAAAGCCCGTGAACCCCGCCAGGATCGGAAGATAGCAACGGTAAACGTCAGCTTTCGGGTGATGTGGCAGCGCCTGTCCGGAGCAGAAGGTTCAGGAAATGGGCCATTGATTCAGGCACGAGGGCAGGTGCACGACCTCGTTCATGATCGACGGGAAAACGCGTGAGAATCGCGTTTTCCCGTCTACTTTTCCATCACTGCACCAGCAGCGTGCGGATCGACTGGGACAGCACGTTTGCCTGCGCCATCATGGCGGTTCCCGATTCCGAAACCACGCGGTTCCGGGTAAATTCGACCATTTCAAGCGCCGCATCGACATCTTCGAGACGGGATTCGACGGACGTCAGATCGTTCCTGCATGACGAAAGGCTTTTGACGGCCGATTCGAGCTTGTTCTGCAATGATCCGAGTCTCGAACGCTCCGCCACGAGCCTGTCCATAGCCCTGTCGATTTTTCCCAGGCTTTTCTCGGCACCCCTGACACTGGTCAGATCGATATTATCCACTCCGAGAGCCGTGGCGGAAAGGTTGGAAATCGAAAACGCAAGACTCTGCTTTTCATCGGCCCCGATCTGGAACTGGGAAGATCGGTCGGTGACCGCGAGCGTGAAGTTCCGTTCGCCGCTTCCGACTGCCGACGTCTGCTGAGCGAGCCCGAATTTCTTGTCGATTCCATGCGTGATGGCGGTTGCATTGAGTGAAACCCTTACTGCGCTGGAGGTGATTCCGCCGCTGTCGAGGATTTCGCTTCCCACGCGGAGCGAGGTGAATGCCAGGCTTCCGTTCACGGCATCGACACGCACCTGGACGTTCGCATTTTCCAGAATATTGTTCTGCGAATTCTGCCAGGTCGAAAAATTCTGCAGATCGGGCGAGGCTTTGTTCGTGATGAGGGCGTAGGACAGCGTGGCGGCGTTGACACCGTCGGAAACGCTGAACCTCACGGAGCCGGCAGCGGTTGCGTACTTGCTGAATCCATAGACCGTGTTTGCCGCTTTTTTCGTGCACTGTGCAAAACCGCTGAATGTTCCTGTGGGAATGCCGATCGCGTTCTGCCTGGGATACCGCGGTGATATTTCGATGTGGGTGGAAGCAGTGCTGTCGGGCGGCTCATAGGTGATCCGGATTTCTCCGTCGACGACGGACGATCTC
>JAKJFL010000261.1:0-5277 GCA_022704935.1 Candidatus Rifleibacteriota bacterium | reverse complement strand
CCATGCTCGAAACGGAACTCCTTCGGCCGAGGCGGCTCGAAACCCTTCGGGAGCAGGCCAGGGCCGCTTTCGAGCGCGACCTGAAGGCAAAGGAGCGCCTGCTCGAGGCTCAGAAGTCGCTTCAGAGGGACTATGCGGATGCGGAAGCATGGCGCCGCTGCGGTGACCTGCTGCTCACGCATGGCCGCGACATCGTTCCCCGTATGACGGAGATCCGTCTGACCGATTGGGAATCCGGCGCCGAGGTCGTCATCCCGCTCGATCCGCTTCGCACACCGGCGCAAAACGCCCAAAAATATTTTCATCGATATAAAAAGGCCCTGCGGGGGCGTGAAGAGACGGCACGGCGTATCGCCGATCTGCAGGGCGAGATCGCGTGGCTTCGCGAACAGATCTGGTTGTGCGAAAACGCCGATTCGGCCGCGGATCTGGTGGCCCTCCCATCGGCAAAACCGAGCAGGCGGAGAGGAACTCATGCAGGCCGAAACGAAGCCGAGAGGGCGCGGGTTGCCGCTAAGGCCGTCAAGCCGCTCGTCGAGATAGACGGATGCCGGTTTTATGTCGGGCGGAACGGGAGGCAGAACGATCTCGTCACCTTTCAGATCGGAAAGCGCGGCGACGTCTGGCTCCATGCCAACGACGTGCCGGGAGCCCACGTCGTCGCCCGACGCCCGGGCGGAACGCCGACCACCGACGATATCCTGCGCGGCGCCGTGCTGGCCGCCTGGTTCAGCTTCGCGCGGCAGAGTTCGAAAGTGCCGGTCGACTACACGGATATCGCTCATGTCAAGCGCATTCCCGGCGGTGGCGCGGGTCGTGTCAATTACACACATCAGAAAACCCTGTATGTCAACCCCGCGGATGCCGAAAGTGTATTTAAAACAATATAATATATGCATCGTATTGTTTCGGGGTTGCCGCAATGATCGTGCGGGATACCACAAAATTTGATTGCCGAGGGCGGGGCGCCGGGGACTAGCGGATTTTCACGAGGATACCGGTGAGATCGTCGGTGAAGGGGGTGTTGCCGCCGAACTCGGAAACTTGCTTGAAAATGGTTTCGAGCAGGGCTTTTGATGGGGCTTCGGGGGATGCGGCGATGAGGGTTTCGAGGCCTTCGATGCCGAACATGCGGCCTTCGGCGTTTCGGCGTTCGGTGAAACCGTCGGAATAGAAAAAGGCTATGTCCCCTGATCCGATCGGATGTTCGAGCTGGTGATAGCGTTTGAGTTCCGGAAAACCCAGGGGCTGAAAATCGCCCTTCAGGCGGGTGAAACAACGGTTTTTCGCGGAGTATACGAGGCTCGTCGTGTGTCCGGCGTCGACCCAGATGAGTTTGTGGGCCTTCAGGTCGAATCTCGCATAGACCAGGGTGGCGAAGCTGTCGAGCATGGCGAGGTTCTCGCCGACGTCCTCGTGCACGCGCCGGACGATCATTTCGGGCGAGGGAATCTCCTGCGAGCCCGCTTCGCAGTTCGCGATGGCGAGGCGGCCGAATGCCCGCCCGAACGCGTGCTTCGTTCCCGCGCCGATGAGCGCCGCGTGAAGGCCCTTTCCCATCACGTCTCCGACGATGACGTCGAAACAGCCGGTGCGGTGCTCGATGACGTCGATGAAATCGCCGTCGATTCCCTGGGAGGGCTGGGTGAAGCAGGCAAAATCGACGCCGCTGACGACCGCGGGCAGGTTTCCGAAGAGAAGCGCCTGCTGGATCTCGCCGGCGATGTGGAGTTCCTGCTCCTTGGCATGCTTTTCCGCCTGCGTGAGTTCGTGCATTCTCAAACCTTCGGCGAGGGCTGCCTGAAGCTGGTCCGCTGAGCACGGTTTGGTCAGGAAACGGAAAATATTGCCCTCGTTCACGGCCTGAACGGCGACCCTGAGGTCCAGTTCGCCCGTGAGCATGATGCGGGTCGTTTCCGGTGCGATCTCTTTCACCTTCCCGAGAAAAGCCGCGCCGTCCATGCCGGGCATCCGGAAGTTGGAAACGACGACAGCAAACGCGGGACCGTCCTCGACGGCGCGCAGACCCAGGGTTCCGTCTCCGGCCGAGGAAACGTCCCACGTGGCGGATAGATCGCGGCTGTACGCCGTCAGAAGAGCCGGATCGTCATCCACCAGAAGAATGCGGGGCTTTGGCTTTGCCGCGAAGAGGTTCATCCGCGTATTTTCCCGATGTGTCGGTTGCAGAGTTCGAGCCAGCCGGGAACGTGCGATGTCATGCCGATGGCTGCAAGGTGCTCCTCGTCGAGCGATGGCTGGGCGGCATTCTCGAGAATCGCGTTCGCCACATGCACCGCCGTGACCAAAGAAAACTCGGTCTGGTGCAGCTGCGAAGGACGGTGATGACAGGCGACGGCTTCCACGACCGCATCGGGAAAGCCCCACAGGCCGAGAAGGTACGCGCCGATTTCGGCGTGGGACGTCGCGTATTCGGCATACTCAGCCTTCGTGAACTCCTCACCCTCGCGAAACCGGCGGAGAATCGGGCGTATGTAACTGTCCGCGTCCATGATCAGCAGTTTCCCGAAGTCATGCATCATCCCTGCGAGCATTGCCTCCTCCATCATGTGCTGCGTTCCCCGTTCGGCCCGGACGATTTCACGCGAGAGGACCGATGCCAGCGAACTGTGAGCCCAGATGTCATCGAGCGAAAGGCCGGGAATCGGCGATTCCGGCGCGGCATAAAAAAGTTTAACGTATAATACGAGAGATTTTATCATGTTGATCCCGAGCAGTCCCGCAGCCTCCTTCGGGCTCGTGATCCGGCGCGGAAGCCCGAACAGGGCCGAGTTCACAAGGTGCAGGAGTCGGGCCGTCATCGAGAGGTCTTTCGAGATGATGTCGCCGATTCGGTCGAGCGAGGCGGTATCGGACTCGAGTTCGCGGGCGAGTTCGTTGTAGAGGGGCGGCAGGCTCGGCAGATTCGGAATGCCGCCGATGATCCTGACCAGGCGCGGCTGACGGAGAAGGTGCCTCAGGTTTAGCGCGCGCTGTACCGCTGTCTCCAAATCCTCGATTCTGCAGGGTTTCGTGAGAAACTGCTGGGCTGACTGGGTCGATCGGAGAAACTGCTCGGACTCTCTGTCGGCTTCGGTCGAGAGAATCATCCGGACGATTTCCGGATGGGCTCTTCGGGCGATTTCGAGCAGTGTTTCGCCGTATATCGGCGGCAGAAACAGATCCGCAATGATGACGTCGGGGGGGAAGTTCACGATCGATTCGAGAGCTTCGCGAGGGGTCTGCACATAATAAGTGAGCCAGTCGAGGCGCCGGTCGAGGACCAGACGCCTCATGCCGTCGAGGGCGTTCTGGTCGCCGTCGACGAAAAGAACCGATGGCTTGGCCTGTCTCATCGATGGTTCCTGGCGATGATGGTCTGCGTTTCGTCAGAGTTCGTTTTCGGTTGATTTTTCATCGTTCGTGTTCTTCGGTTCCGGTCGTATTATACCAAAGCTCCCCAAGCCGTACGCGTATGAAAACCTGCACAGCACATATATCGGGCAAGTTCGAACGTTTCCGGAAGAAATTCCGCATCTGATGCCGATCTGATGGGATGCCATCTGTTGCGGATTCGCCGGAGGGATGGTAGGATATCCACACTCTCAGCTATTCTCTCCGGAGGCATGCGTGGCAAAAAGCCGTCGACGCTCGACCGAGCAGGCTAACCTCGTTCCCGAGCGGGAATCCAGCGGGGCCGTCGCGCTGCCGTCTACAGCCGGCGAACATGTGACGGTTCTCGATCAGATGCTGCGCGAGATGGCCGTCGACGAGGAGATCATTCTCGCCAACCTCGCGTTCGATCCGACCATCATCGGAAAACAGCTCCGCGACAAGCGTTTCACCGTCTCGGATTTCCAGGGAGTCGAGGCGAACCGGGCGTTGCTGGGTGTATTTCTCGACACGATCGAGGCGGAAGAGGCGCTGAACGCCGCGAACGTGACCCTGCACCTGGAAAACGAGCGCAAGGCCGGCAAACCGCTCATCGACTGGATTGGCCGCGAGCGTGTGCACCGGCTGTTCACGACCCCCTTCGGTGCGCCCGGCGTCGCCATGACAGACGACATCGAGCCCGTCGTGGACCGCATCCGCGACCGTAACGTGCGCACACAGGCCCGGCGCCTGATGGTGCTGTATGCCGAAAAGATCGCCCGCTCGTCAGACGACGCCTACGAAGTGCTCGGCGGCTGCATTCAGGAGCTGCGCACGCTGTTCCTGCAGGGCAGCGCCGGGTATATCCGCAACATGGACGCGCACATCGACGAGATGCGCGAACTGGTGCAGGAGCACCGTCAGCGCCGCAAGGGGTATATCGGCTACGAGACCGACTTTCCGATTCTGCAGGAGCGCCTGAACGGCATCCAGAAGCAGTTCTACCTCGTCACCGGCGGCGTCGGCATGGGCAAGTCGACCTTCGTCACCCAGCTTGCCTGGGACCTGGCCGCGGGCAATCCCGAGCTGACGGTGCTGTATTTCAGCCTCGACCTCAACCGGCTCGACGTCACGGCCAAGCTGGTGGCGCACGCCTCCGACGTGCCGATCGATTACGTGAAAAACCCCTACCTGGCCAACGTCGCGTTCGAACAGCGCCGCCAGGACGGCCTCGCGAAGGTCGCGGAGATGCGCGAGCGACTCCTCGTCATCGACGAGGGAAACGGCCGCATCTTCCTCGACGACGTGCGCAAGCTGGTCAAGCGCACGAAGCTCGAGCGCGGCGGCGACGTGGCCGTGATCATCGACCCGATCTTCAAGATCCACGTCAAGAACGACCGCCTGAACTTCAACGAGCGGTGCAACCTGCTTTCGGCCGAGCTGAAGACGATCTCCGCGGTCGAGGGCGTGACGCTCATCGCCACGGCAGGCCTGCCGAAAGCCATCAGCAACCGCCGGCCCGTGCGCGAAGACCTCGAGGAGATCATGGGCCTGCTGTACGACCCGTATGTCGTTATGTTCCTGTACTGCGACTACCTCAACGATTTCGAGACGCCCTTCCTCGAATGGGAGTGGGGCAAAGACAATTTCATGATCCCGATCAGCGAGCTGCTGATCGCGAAAAACAAGATGGGGGCGATCAACGCCCGCATCTTCTTCCGCTATTACGAATCCTATTCGCGGTTCCGCGAATGCGCGCCGCAGGAGGTCGAAAACTACAACGCCATGATCGAAAACCTCGAAAAATACAAGGAAGTGAAGCGCAAAAACCGCGGGCCGGCGTCCTCGTCGCCGCAGGCGGGCGGGGGCGGCAGACAGAGTGGCGGCCGGGAGGATGAATTCTGACCA
>JAKJFL010000260.1:0-5314 GCA_022704935.1 Candidatus Rifleibacteriota bacterium | reverse complement strand
CTCACTGATGCGCTACGACGCCGTCGAGAATGCGAAGGTCTACATCACCAAGCCGAAGAAGGAAGTCTTCAAGGAAGACCAGAAGGAGCCCACCGCGAGCGTTGTCCTGAAACTGCGGCCGAACAAGGACCTCGACCGCGACAAGATTCGCGCCATCCGCGAGTGGCTTTCCTCGGCCGTCGAAGGCCTCAAGCCCGAAAAGATCCGCATCACCGACACGCAGGCGCGTGACCTGACCCGCCTCCTCGACGAAGACGAGGACATGACCCTCGACAAGGTCAAGTCCGCCCAGCTCAAACACACGATCGATGTCGAGAAGCGGCTCGAGAAGAAGCTTCGCAGCCAGCTCGAAGAGGCGTTCGGCAGCGGCAAGGCGTCCGTGCGCGTGACCGCCACGATGGATTTCGACCAGAAGGAAGCGCTCGCGGAAGTGCTGATTCCTCCGGTCGAAGGCGCGACGATGGGCGTCGTCGTTTCCCAGAAACTCGAAAACGAAGCCTACGAAGGCAAGGACCTCACGAAAGACGGCGAGCCCGGCGTGAACTCGAATCTGCCGCCCGGCGCGCCGGCCTACCCCTCGACCGAGGGCAATACCGCCAACAAATACCAGCGGAACGCGGCGATCCAGAATGTCGATTACACGAGATCGAAAGAAAAGTTCGTCAAGGAACAGGGCACCATCAAGCGGCTCTCCGTCTCGATCATTCTCGACGGCGACGCCACGAAGGTGCCGCAAAGCCTCGAGGAGCAGATCAGAAGCGTCGCCCAGGCCTCGGTCGGCTTCGACAAGAAGCGCGGCGACGTGCTCACCCTCATGGTTTACCCGTTCAACAACGATATGGCTGCCAAGGCCGGTATCGAGATGGCCGAGCGGCAGCATCAGGAGCGTACGATGTTCATGATTGTCATTGGACTGTTGATGGCCATTCCCGTCATGCTCGGAATGGTGTATATTTTCGTCCGGATGTCGCGGGCACGGGCGATGGTCAAGGAACAGGAAGCGCTCGTGGAAGCGACCCGCGCGAAGGAGCAGCTGCGGCAGGCCGAAGAGATGCGCAAGCAGAAGATTCGGGAGCAGCAGGAGATGGAATGGGAGCGCCGCTTCCAGGACATCAACAACTTCTTCCCGGAGATCAAGGAGCTCGAGGAAAAGCGGCGCAAGGTTCAGGATCTGCGGCAGAAGGCCTACTCCTATGCGCGCGAACAGGATGTCATGCCGCCTGACTTCGACGAGATGACGCCCGAAGAGCAGTATCTGTTCCGCGAGGCGTTCAAGCGCAAGTCGGACGGCACGCTCGACGACGGTCTCGCCCGCATCGAGGCCCTCATCGGCGAGCGGGAACGGGCCCACCAGGCCGAGATGGACAAGCTCGCCCAGGAAGCCAACGTGCGCGCCAAGCTCGAAGACCGCGTGCGGCAGCTCGTGGAAAGCAAACCGGAGGATGCGGTGCAGGTTCTCCGCATCTGGCTCGAGGAGGAATAACACTCCGTGGCAAAGGGTCTCGAAAAACTTCTTGCAGGCTCGAGGGAAGTCGATAGCGACGAACTCGGACCGCAGCTTTCGGGGAAAGCGAAAGCCGCGATTCTGCTCATTTTCCTCGGGCCCGAAGCCAGCGGAAAGATGTTCCAGTCCCTGACGGACCCCGAGATCGAGGCGCTGACGATCGAGATCGCCAAGCAGCGCAAGATCTCGACCGAAGCGAAGCTGCTGGTACTCGGCGAGTTCGAGCACCTGATGATGGCGCGCGAGTTCTACGCCGAAGGCGGCCTCGACTACGCGAAGCAGCTGCTCGAGAAGGCCGTCGGCCCGAGCAAGGCGCTCGAGGTGCTCTCGCGCATGGGCACGTCGCTCCAGGTACGGCCGTTCGAGGCGGCCAGAAGCGCAGACCCGACCCAGCTGGCGACGCTGATCCAGACCGAGCACCCGCAGCTGATCGCCCTCATCATGTCGTATCTCCAGCCGGAAAAAGCGGCGATGATTCTCCAGTCGCTGCCGGCCGACATCCAGACCGAGATCGTGAAGCGGCTCGCCCTGATGGATCGCACAAGCCCCGACATCACGCGCGAGGTCGAAAATTTCCTCGAGAAGAAGCTGTCGTCGCTCATCGGCCAGGACTTCGCGAGCGCGGGCGGCCTCGATTCGCTGGTCAACGTGCTCAACCAGGTCGACCGCGCCACCGAGAAGACGATCATCGAGACCATGGAAGTGCAGGAGCCGAGCCTCGCCGAAGAGATCAAGAAGCGCCTGTTCGTGTTCGAAGACGTGGTGCTCATCGACGACCGCGGCATCCAGCGCCTCATGAAGGAAGTCGACCCGAAGGATCTCTCGGTCGCCCTCAAGGGCGTCACCGACGAGGTCAAGGAGAAGTTCTACAAGAACATGTCGAAGCGCGCCGCCGAAATGCTCAAGGAAGAAATGGCCTACATGGGGCCGGTGCGCATCCGCGACGTCGATCAGGCGCAGCAGCGCATCGTCGGCGTCGTCAAGACACTCGAAGGCAAGGGCGAAATCGTCATATCGCGCCCGGGCGAGGAGGAACTGATTGGCTGATCGATTCACGGACCCCTGGGCCCAGGGCCGGAAGGGGATAGATATACTTGCCGATATTCTTCAGCACACCGATCCGGCGACCGTCGCGAACATCATGAAGAACCTGCAGCCGGAGCTGCCGCAGGTCGTGTCGGAGCTGCGCAGGCGGCTGCTGGTGTTCGAGGACATCGCCCACGTCGACCCGCGCGGCGTGCAGAAGCTGCTCAAGCGCATCACGATGCGCGACCTCGCCCTCGCGCTGAAGGGCGCGCCGGACAGCGTGCTGCAGAATCTGGGCACCAACATGTCCCAGCATCTCATCCAGGATCTGCGCGACGAGATCACCGCGATCGGCCCCCGGCCGGCCGCGGAGATCGAGGCGGCGCGGGCACGCATTCTCGGCATCGTCCGTGATCTCATCAATCAGCGTGAGCTGTATATCGAGCGGCCGGGCCAGCCGTCACGGACGGTTCTCTGATGGCCAAGATCTTCAAGTCGTTCCAGGTCAAGATCGACCCGTCGACCAAGACCGCGGTCCCGACGGTGTGGCCGCCGCGTCCGCCCGGGCCGCCGCCCGGCATGGACGAGGAAGAGGAAGACTCGACGTTCCACGCGATTCCTCCCGAGTCGCTAGGGAAGACCGCGAAGCCCATCGTTCCGCAGGCGTCAGGCGAGCATCCGGCAGAAAGCCACGAAGGCGCCAGGAGCGACAAGCAGCCGGTTTCCCAAGAAGCGGCAGGCTCTGAAGGCCTGTCGGCAGAGGCGGCAGCGGCACGTGCCGGATCGGCGAAATCGGCCGCTTCCCGCAAGTCGCTCGAGCTCGCGGCTCTCGAACAGCGGCTGCGCGACTGGGAACAGCAGCTCACTCAGCGCGAAAGCCTTCTGCGCCAGGAGGAAGAGGCGCTGCACCGCGAGTCGCTCGCCCGCCGCCAGGCGCTAGAGCAGGAGTCGGCCCGCATTCTCGAGATGGCGAAGAAGACCTCCGAATCGAACCTCGCCGCGGCGCGCGCCGAAGCCGAGTCGATCCGCAAGAGTGCGGCGGTCGAGATCGAAACGGTGAAGCAGAAAGCTTATAAAGAAGGCTACGCGCTCGGTGAGGAAAAAGGCGTTTCGGCAGGCGAAAGGGCCGGGCGCGAGGAGATCAGCCTCGACTGGCAGAGCCTGATGCAGGAAACCGAGATGCTGATCTCCGAGTTGAAGACGAGCCGCATGGCGATGCTCAAGTCGTCCGAAGAGGAGATGGTGCGGCTCGTGATCGCGTTCGCCCGGAAAGTCTGCAAGGTCGAGCCGGTCGTGCAGCCCGAGATCATTCTCTCGAACCTCGACGCGGCAATCAACAAGATCGCCGACGCCGACAAACTTGTGCTGCGCATCAACATGAAGGACAAGACGATGACCGAGGCGCACAAGGTCGAGCTGATGCGGCGTCTTTCCACCGTCAACGATCTGCGAATCGTCGAAGACGGCTCGCTGCAGCCGGGCGGCGTGAAGATCGAGACGAACAGCGGTACGATCGACGCCACGATCGAAAGCCAGGCGCAGGAACTCGAAAACGCGCTCATGCGTTTCCTCAAACAGGAGTAGCGCCGCATGAGCTTCCGGTTCGAAGAATACGAGCGGATCATCGCATCGGCAGACACGGTGCGCGTCAACGGCCGCGTCAATCAGGTCGTCGGTCTGCTCATCGAGGCGTCGGGCCCCCAGGCGGCCGTCGGCGATCTCGTGCACGTGCTCACCGGCCTTGGTCCGATGCCGTGCGAGGTCGTCGGTTTCAGGCGCGGGGCGGTGCTCCTGATGCCGCTCATCAGCACCACGGGCATCAGGCAGGGAAGCGAAGTCGTTCCGGCCGGCCTTCCGCTGTCGGCGCCGGCGGGTCAGGGTCTGCTGGGCCGTCTCGTCGACGGGCTTGGCGAGCCGCTCGACGACAAACCGCTGCCGGCGGGACTGGTGAAGGTTCCCATCGTCCGCGACCCACCCAGCCCCTTTTCGCGGCGGCGCATTCTCGAGCCGCTCGAGACCGGCGTGCGGGTGCTCGACGGCCTGTTCACGATCGGCAAGGGGCAGCGTCTAGGCATTTTTTCGGGTTCGGGCGTCGGCAAGAGCACGCTGATGGGCATGATTGCCCGCAACTCGAAGGCAGACGTCAACGTCATCGGCCTGGTCGGGGAACGAGGCCGCGAAGTGCGCGAGTTCATCGAAAAGGATCTCGGCGAGGACGGCCTGCGCCGCTCGGTCGTCGTCGTCGCCACGTCGGACCGGCCTGCCCTGGTGCGCGTCAAGGCGGCGTTCACGGCCACCGCGATCGCCGAGTATTTCAGAGACCAGGGCATGGACGTCATGCTGATGATGGACTCGGTCACCCGCTTCGCCCTAGCCCAGCGCGAGATCGGCCTCGCCGTCGGCGAGCCGCCGGCCTCCAAGGGGTACACACCAAGCGTCTTCTCCCTCATGCCCCTCATCCTCGAACGCGCCGGCGCCGTGGACCCCAAAGGCTCGGAAAAAGCAGGCTCCATCACCGGCTTCTACACCGTGCTTGTCGAGGGCGACGACATGACCGAGCCCGTCGCCGATGCCGTCCGAGGCATCCTCGACGGCCACATCATCCTCTCCCGCAAGCTCGCCCATCGCGGCCACTATCCCGCGGTCGATATCCTCGAGTCCGTCAGCCGTCTCGCCAACGCCATCACGACCAAAGATCACATCTCCGCGCGTCAGAAGATCGTCCAGCTCTCCGCCGCCTACAAGGAAGCCGAGGAACTCATCCAGATCGGCGCGTATGTCGGC
>JAKJFL010000259.1:0-5330 GCA_022704935.1 Candidatus Rifleibacteriota bacterium | reverse complement strand
ACTCACCCGAAGACGGAACCCCGGCACTCAAAATCAGACCGCGCATTCTGAAGCCGGAGAAAACGCGCCGGCTGGACGAGTTGATGACGCTTCAGCAGGTGCTCTCGGCAGAACGAAACCAGAAGCTGGCCGGCTCGATCCAGCACGTCATGGTCGATTCCGTCGAGAACGGCACCGCGACCGCACGACTTCCCGGCGACGCATGGGAGGTCGACAACACGGTCACGTTCCCCGCGGACGCGACAATAACATCCGGAGATATAATAAAGGTCAAAATTATATCTGCCGACGCATATGATTTCACCGCCGAGGTTCACGGATGACCCTCGCCACGAAGCTAACATTCATGCGGGTTGCGGCGATACCGGTCTTTCTCGGGGCCTTTCTCTGGAACGGCCCCGACACCCCGAATGGAGACTGGGGCAAGATCGTCGCCACGGTCACGTTCATCCTGGCCGCCATCACCGATTACTATGACGGCGCCGTCGCGCGCTGGTACAAAGAAGAAACCACGTTCGGCAAGTTCATGGACCCCATCGCCGACAAACTGCTCGTTTCGACGGCTCTCATCGCGATGGTCGAGTATCGCTCCATCACGTTCACACCCGCCTGGGTGGCCATAGTCATCATTGCGCGCGAGTTCGCCGTCACCGGACTCAGGCTTGTCTGCACACCGAAGGGCATGGCGATCGAAGCAAGCAATCTCGGCAAGTGGAAGACGACGGCCCAGCTCACGGCGATCATCACGGCGCTGGTATTCATCAGCACCCGCGTCATCCTCCTCAGTTGGAGCTACACGGAAGCGGCGGCGATCTTCGCGCTCTACCACGGGCCGATTGTCCAGGTTCTCATGATGATCGCCGTCATCATGACCGTCTATTCGGGATATGACTACCTCAAGCGAAACTGGCACCTGCTCGACGAGTGAAACGCCCGGAGGGCGTCTTCTCAGCCTCCTGTCCGCCGGGGGCGGATTCGGCTATATCCCGATCGCCTCGGGAACATGGGGCAGTCTTCCCGGCATCGCGATTTTCCTGCTGACGCGCGATCTCGTCCCCTGGCTGCAGGTCGTTCTGTTCATCTTCGGCTGCCTCGCCGCGATCGGCCTGGCCGACCGTTCCGAGCGCATCTCCGGCATCCGCGATCCGAATTTCGTGGTGATCGACGAAGTGGTCGGCATGTGGGCCACCCTGCTGCTCCTCTGGCGAGCCGATCTTGCCGTGCTCGTCGCCGGGTTTCTGCTCTTCCGGGCGTTCGACATTCTGAAATTCTACCCCCTGAACATTTTCGAAAGCTTCAGGGGCGGCGTGGGCATCGTTCTCGACGACGTCGCGGCCGGCATGCTGGCGAACATCGTGATGCGAATCATCCTGCTGTCGGGAATCCTGTAACCAGGGTGCCTCGGGCACCTCGCAATGCGCGCATATGTCGCGGGGGTTCTAACGGAGCGGGTTTCAAGCCCGCTACTCCGGGTATAGAGCGAGTATTTTATTGTATCTGGTATCTTGGCTTCATCATGAGAACCGATCCGCAGATTCCGCAGATGATCTGCCCTACATCTGTGGATGTATTCCTGAAGCCGACGGAGTTTTCTTCGGAATGTCTGATATGTTGAAATTCGAACGATTCACCGCGGAGACGCTGAGGAAAATATCTTAGTACATTTTTTCAATCTCTGCGCCTCTGTGCCTCGGCGGTGAAAAGGTCTTTGTATCTTTGTGGTGAGGCGGTCGGTTTCTTTTATTCCGCGTAAGATAAACCGGGCCCGGGGAAAGTTCCCCGGGCCCGGTTATCGGGACTGGATCAGATCAGAACTGGACCTTCTGGTCGACGACCGGGACCATGTCGGCGCCGATGACGGTCACGTATCCACCGTCGTTGCGGACGAGAGGCATCGACAGATTGGCAATACCCTGCTCGTTCGTGGTTCCGACCTGGGCGTTCTCGACGCGCTCGGTGTAGAAGGTGACGCGGGCGTTGCTGACCGGCTTGCCTTCGGCATCGGTGACCTTGGCGGTCAGGTTGATGCGTTCTTCGGCCTTGGCGGTTTCAACCGCGACGGTGACGGCCGTGGGGGCCTTGAAACGGGCGAGCATCGTGCCGTCGCCGAACAGGTGCCACTGCTCGAACATCATGACGCCGCTCTTCTTCGGATCGGTTCCATAGATCTCGAGACCCTTCATGACGCCGTTGAAGGCGAGGCCGCCGACGGTCTTGTACAGCTCGTTGACGGTGTAGTTGTCGTTGATTTCCTTCTGGACGTCGCAGGGAGGCACCCATTCCATGTTGGTGCTGGCGGCGAAGATCGCGGCAGCACCCTTGGGGTCTTCGATGGTGCCGGCCTTCATGAAGGCTTCAGCGAAGCATTCCTTGCCGACGAAATTGCCGTTCACGCATGCGACGCTCCAGATCACGGGAAGCTTCCAGCCATTCTTGAGAGCGCCGCAATCGGCGTTTCCGAAACCGGTGGTGACCCACGTGGTGTTGCTGCCGTGGCCAATGTAGTTGATAAGGCTGCGGCCTTCGTTGATGCCGGCGGCGACCATGGCCTTAGTGGCCTTGGGATCATAGATCTCGTCGACGGATTTGAACAGCCACTTCAGGAGAGCATCGCGGATCCAGCCGGCGCGGACGAAGTCGGTCGGATTGCCCTGGTTGCTGGCAATGCCCATCGCCTTGTTGTACCAGGCGGCGTCGGCACCGGTGGAGGGGAACTGCTCGTAGTTCACGAACTTGGCGACCTGGTAGGCGACGGCTTCCGGGGTGGTCGCGGACAGGCGGCTGATGATGCAGTCCGGCACGTGGTCATCGCCGGCGAGCTTGGTGTAGCACGGGTCGGAGTCGGCATTTTCCTTCACGCCCTTGAGGGTGGGAACCTGCTCGGCATCGCCGACCAGCATGATGTGGGTCAGGCCGCCCTTGTTGTAATCGGCCTGGATATAGTTCTTGATATCGACGGCGGTCTTGCCGACTTCGCTCATCTTCACGAGGGCGACGTCGAGGCCGCACTTTTTCTTCCAGGCGACGAACGGGCCCATCGCGTCGGCGAAAGCGTCGGCGGTGATGACGAGCAGGCGGCCGTTTTCCTCGAGCCGGGGCAGCCGGGTGGCGGCCTTGTCGAAGTTGGCGAACACGCTGCGATAGATCGGCTCGTAGTAGCTGCTGATGCGCTGGGCCGAGCGGACCACGTTGGTGGAGGCGGTGCCGCCGACGATCGAGATGTTCAGGCGGCGATGGACGCGGAGTTTGTTCTGGACCGGGTTGTACTGGACCGGGTTCACAAGCAGGCGGACGCCGCGGATGTCGCGCATGATAAAGGGCTCGCTGAGGGCGACGAGCTCGTTATCGGCGGGGTACCAGCGGTCCTGGCCGTAGATATCGCCGTATTCGAACGGAACGTTGTTCGGATCGATGTTGCGGGTGATGTTGCCCTTGCTGGGCACGACGCGCGCATCGAGATCGATGACTTCGGACTGGACGGGCTTCACCCGAAAAATCGGGTTCTTGAAAGGATCGACCATGACCATCGCAGTCAGCCGGGGAAGCTGGGGGCAGGCCTTGTCGAGAGAGATCGAACCGTTCGGAATCGTGATCGAGAGGGCTTTCTGACCCGCCGCGTCACAGGCGTCGATCGCAACCTCGGGAACATCGACCTCGACTTCGGTGTTGAAGCCCTTGACGGCCTTGATGTTGATGCCGGGAGCCGCGAACGCACCACCGGTTGACGCAAAACACAGCGCCGCTGCCAGGAAAGAACCAAAGAAACGCTTCACGAGATTCCTCCTTGATAAAATATGATCTGAAAACGATGACCGGATTATTTGAGTATACCCATATTTTCAGGGTACGGCAAACTCACCGTTTTTCTTCTCAGAAAAGCTATCGGCGTTTCCGAACTCGAACGAGAGGAAATCGCTCTTGAACAAGAGCCCCAGTCTTCGCAATGCCGGACAATATCCGATAACACCCCGTTTGCCCCGATTCTGTCGAAGGGTGAGAGCTCTCATGCTTCGGCAGGATCAGTATGAACGGGACCGCGACAATGATTCTCGTCACGCAGGAATCAATTTTTTCTGCCGGCAAGGGGTACGGCTGACGGCAATCCCGGTTCGGGAAGCGACGGCCATGACTGGGAACGTTCCGATGTCCAAGGCATGGAGAAAAGAACCATTTCTTCCCCTCCCCCGGTGACGTTTCGCCCGATGGTGAACCGCATGATCGGCTTGAAAACGCCCAGGCGGGCAACAACCTCGGGATACCAGTAAGGGAAAATCAGGAGATAATCGGGTTTCACGGCTTCGAGAAACGCATCGATCCGTCCGGCCCGATTCCAGGAAATGGCCTGAGGAGTGATCAGCCCTTCGAGATCGACGAGGCGTCGCCCGGAAAAATAGCCCATCGCGCCGACGTCGTTGATCGCGACCGCGCCACCTTTCGGCAAACATTCTCCGAACCAGCGTGCGATGCGGACCTGCAGGTTCGTGATATTCGAGGTTTCGAGAGCATACGAATCCGCGAGATCGATCTGCCTGTCGGCCGCCGCAAGCAGCCCCAGAAGCGCAACGGCCCAGATCAGGCGCGGTTTGCCGAGGGCCCGCCAGGCGGCGCACGCGAACACCATCGCGGCCGGGACCGCAATCCAGACCGTGTGCGCCAGATACCGTCCATGAAATGCGGAATACGATTCGGGCGCGGCAACCACCGCGACGAGCCCGGCCTGCACCGCAAGACTCGCCCAAGCAAACCATGCCGTCTCGACGGCACCACGTTCCATGCGCTCTTTCCGTGAGACGAACCAGCACGGTGGCGCCAGGAGGAAAACGGCAAGTGCGACGACGTTCTCGCCGAGCAGGAAGTTCATCGATTCGCCAAGCGCCTTCGCGCATCCCGCGAGAGCCGCGGCAGGGATCCCGGCCCAGTCGCCGGCTCGCGCCATCGCCGGAAGCGCCCCGGCGGTCATCTTCGCCTCGAGCGTCGACGGCCATGGCTTCCCGCTGATATATATCATTGTAAATACATACATGAGCACAAGGGGGAGAACCCAACCGGCAAGTCTGGCCACGCCTGAAATCCGTCCCTGTTTCTCATTCCGGCTCATGAGGACGACTGACACGACGAGAAACACGGCATTTTCCGGCCTGGCCAGGGTCGCAAGCGCCCAGAGAACGGCGGCGATCCGGCGAGCACGGCCGGAATCAGCCTCTTTCGCGGCTTCGGCCTGATATGCGACCGCCCAGGCGCACAACGCACAGGTGAGCGGCACCTCCATTCCCGAGAGGGCCGCCCACGAAAGCGGATAGGCCGCCAGCACCGTCAACAGCCCGGCAACC
>JAKJFL010000258.1:0-5341 GCA_022704935.1 Candidatus Rifleibacteriota bacterium | reverse complement strand
CCGGGCGAGGAAGAGGAACAGCGGGAGCATGACGATCTGGCCCGGCACCATCATGGCGGCCAGAACCAGCCAGAACATCAGTTCACGGCCCCGGAACCTGCCGACCGAGAAGCTGAACGCGGCGAGGGCGTTGAACAGAAGCTGGCCGGCCGTGATGACGGCGGAGATGACCAGCGAGTTGAGCGTCCATCGGAACATGCGGCCGCCGCTCAGCAGCAGGCGGAAATTCTCGAGCGACCAGACGCCGTAGGCGGGCGGGCTCTGCTCGAGCGCGGCTGGGTCGGTGAACGCCGTGACGAGCATCCAGGCGAGCGGCCCGAGCGTCAGGACGAGGCCGACGGTCAGGACACCGGTGGAGATCAGGGTTGGGGTCATGCGGCGGCTGGATGTCATGCGAGCCTCCGTTCAGGCCAGTTCCATCTCGGTCTTCCCGCCGAACCTGCGCTGGAGGACCGTGACGGTGAGAATGCCGATGAAGAGAAGAAGCGCCATCGCCGACGAGAGGCCGAAGTCGAAGTCCCGGAAGGCAGCGGTGTAGACGCGGTGGACGATGACCTCGGTCGACATGCCCGGACCGCCGTCGGTCAGCATTAGGACCTGGGCGAACACCTGGAGTGCGTCGATCGCGCCTGTGATGAGCAGGAACATCGTCGTGTGCCTCAACAGCGGGACGGTGATGTGCCACCAGCGCTGGATCGGCGTCGCGCCTTCGAGGTCGGCCGCTTCGTATAGCGACTTGGGGATGTTTCCGAGCGCCGCCAGGTAGATCAGGATCGCCCCCCCGGGCGACCGCAGGACGCCCGTCAGGAGGATCGACGCGAATGCGATGTCCGGATCGGTCAGCCAGCCGACCGTCGGCAGGCCGATCGTGCGCAGAACCGTGTTGAACAGGCCGACCTCGGTGTTGAACAGCCATCGCCAGACCATCGAAATGACGACGACGGAGGCGACGCCGGGGAGATAATATAATGCTCGATATATGCTTTTGAGACGACCGGACAGCGCATGGATCAGGCTCGCCGCGATGAGGGCCGTGCCGGTGTTCACGCTGACCGTGACGAGGGTGTAGATAGTGGTGTTCCAGCAGGCTTTCACGAACCTGGCGTCCTCGAACACGCGCGTGAAGTTGCCGAGCGTGAAGCCGCCGACCTCCCCGAGCCGGTAATCGCGGAACGCCAGGAGGATGGCGTCGATCAGCGGATACGCCAGAAACAGTCCGAGTATCGTTATGGCAGGCATCAGCATGATCAGGTGCGCCTGACGTGCGGCCAGGGCTGCCACGATTACGAGCGGGAAGAGCCACAGAAACGCCTTTCCGAACCACGATCCGCCCCGGATATCCTCGCAGACCGAGCCCTGCGCTCGCTGCATGAGGGCGCGAATGCGTTCGCCGGCAGAGTTCATCGCCGAGACGGAGGTCTGCTTTCCGAGCAGGGCGTTCTGGACGCCCTGTTCGATCTCTTCGTCGATCTGCGGCCAGCGGGCGTCGCTCGGCACCGTGCGGCCCTCCTGGAGGATCTCCCAGGCCCGGGTCATGTGTGCGTTGCCGGCATAGATGTTGCCGGCGCTGCGTCGGGTCGGGAACTGGGTGTATCTGACGAGATCCCGCTGGCGTTCCGCGCTCGTGATGAACCGGGCGAACTTCGCCGCGGCCTTCATGCGGACAGGGTCGTCGCGGTGGAACAGATACAGGCCGGAGATGCCCAGAAACGAGCCCGACGGCTTGCCGGCCGGGGCGGGGAAGTGCATCAGATCGAAATCCATCGGATACTTGTCGGTCAGCGCCTTGATGCCCCAGAGGCCGAACGCTCCGGCCGCGATACGGTGCTCGCGCGCGAACGCCGTCCATATGTCGTTCGACTGGCGGCCGCCGGAATCGGGCGGAATCAGCCCTTTCGCGATCAGATCCCTGAGCCATTCTATACCGCGTACGATATCCGATGCCTCGGCCGGTTTCGAATCGCCGAAGCCGGGCCAGGTTCCCCCGAACTGAAGGATGAACGGGAAGTTCGCCGTCTCGTTTTTCTGGAAGTAGATCCCGAGCGGATAATGGCCGTTCAGGCCTTTCTGATGTTGTCGGACGGTGGCCAGCGCCTCGACGAACCGCTCCGGCGTCCAACGGCCGTCAACGGGCAGTTCGACACCGGCCGAGGCGAATATGGAGCGGTTCACATACAGAAGCTGCCCGCCCATGTACCAGGGCCAGCCATACAGTTTTCCGTCCACCGTGTATGCTTCGAGGGCACCGGGGAGGTAATCTTCCCGATCTCCGGGCTCGAGATACGCGTCCATTGGCTCGACCAGGCCTTCCCTGATGAACAGGAGGGGCACGGTGCCGGGCGCGATGTCGGGATACCTGCCGCCCAGGGCGGCGATCTTCAGCTTCTCGTCGCCGCGGTTCCACGTCATCTCGGTCAGCCTGACCCTGATCGAGGGATTCTCGGCTTCGAACGCCCGGATCTGTTTCTTCATCCAGGCGAACCGGTCGATCGTTTCGCCGGGTTCGAGCCAGCGCGGATAATCCCAAATTTCGATTTCCGTCGCCGACGCCTGTCCGGCGAAAAACAGCATCAGCAGAAGAATCGGCAGGAACCGGCGGAGCGTCGGGAGGAGCGGAATCATTTTCCCGAACGGGTGAGTGTTGTCAAGGCGCTTCATTTCAGATAAAATGGGTACGCATTTTCTTAAAATATCCTACAGACAGGAATGGATGATGGACGACAAACTTGCTCAACTGACCGAAGCGATCAAGGCCGACCCGAAAAATCCGGAACTGTACAAAGAGCTGGGCAACATCTACTTCCGCGATGAAAAGTATGATGAAGCCATCGAGTATTACCAGAAAGCTCTCGAACTCGATCCGAAATATTTCAAGGCTCTCTATAATATCGGCAACACGTACTACAAAATGGACCAGCAGGAAAAAGCGGTGCATTACTGGCACCTGGCGATCGAGGTCAAGCCTGATTTCGATCACGCCTACTTCAACCTCGGGTATCACTACTACCAGAAGGGGTTCCTCCGCGAAGCCATTCGTGCCCTTGTCGAAGCCGCCCGCATCAAGCCGGAGGCCGCCGATACCCATCACTATCTCGGCCTCTCCTACCACAATACGAACCAGTTTGCGAACGCCGTCGAGGAGTTCCGGAAAGCGATCGCCCTTTCCCCTGAAGACCCCGATTATCACTACAATCTCGCCAACACGAGCTACGACCTTGGCGATTACAGGACTGCCGCCGAGGAATGGGCGCTGACGCTCAAATACCGCCCGAAGGATTCAAAGGCCCGGAACAACTACTGCGATGCGCTTCTGCAGCTGAACAAGTTTGACGAGGCCCTGAAGGAAATCGAGATCGTGCTCGGGGAAGAGCCGGAATACCCGCCAGCCCTCTGCACCAAGGGCGAGCTTCTCGAAAAACTCGACAAGCCCGACGAGGCCAAAGCCCTGTTCGAGCGCGTCTACAAGCTCACGGAGGGCAAGGAAGACTGGAAACTGCTGTTCGAATACGTCCAGAAAAAAATGCGCGGCGACAAGGAAGTGCCGGCTGTCTGAGTAAAATAGTCGGCGATATACCGTAGAGAAAGAGCCCCCGTTCCAGGTCCGGAACGGGGGCTCTCGTCATGCGGCAGGTCAGGCCGCTTTCTTGCGGGCCGCAACCTGGCCCTGGTTCATGAGTTTCTGGGGATTCGTCAGATACTCGTACAAGGCATGCTCGGCTCGATAGGCAGGTCCCATTTCCTGTCCATCCATCAGAACACGCCCGTCAGTGAAAATTTCGATCAGCATTCGACCTCCTTAAGGCATCTGGTTTCTTCGGGCTCGCCGGTCAGCCGGTCGAGCGGGTTTCACGATCAGGGTGCGGATACGCCGTCGAAGCCGGTATAGGCCCCTTCGGTGGCGGTCTGCGGGGTGTCGCCGGTGGCGAATTCCCCTGTTTCGCCCGGGGAAGAGGCAGCCGGCGGCGGTTCCGACCCGATTCCGGTGCCGGCCGTCGGCACGGCGCCGATGTCGATCAGGTTCAGCTTCGCCTTGCACTGGTTCCGGAGCATGTCCGGAAGGTCGGTCCACGAGATGGCGTCGACAAGTTTGTTTCTGGCCTGCTCGCGCTGGCCGGAAGCGGCGAGGCAGTCGACGAGGAGCAGCAGGGTGTGGATGTTCCGCGGGTCTTTCTCCATGACTGCTTCGAGCAAGGCGGCGGCTTCTGCCGCCCGGTTGTCGAGGTAGTAGTTGTTCGCGAGCACCGTCAGCAGGCCCGCATCTTCCGGGTGCTGCCCGAGCGCCGCTTCGAGCAGTGTCGTGCTCTCCGCCCGGAAGCCGTTGTCCGCCATATCCTCGGCGGCGGCGCGAAACTCGCGTATATTCGAGTCGTCCACCCGAAGCCGGCTGGCGATTTCCAGCAGGCTTCGCGCAACGCCGAAATCGTTCACCGTGACCGAACAGCGCAGGGCCGCGAGGGTCATGCCCGTGGCTGGCGTTTCCGAGGGGGTGATCGATGCCTTGAACCGGTCGATCTCGCTCCTGATGAGGCTTTGCCATTTTTCACGCTCGGTCGGCTTGAGCGTGCTGAGTCCGCCTTTCTGGGAGGCGAACGGGATGTATGCGTTGAGAAAGGCTTCGTGCGGTTCCGGCTGGTCGGGCTGCATGCCGATCAGCTGCTGGGCGACGGTCATTGCCTTCAGGTGCTCGCCGGAAGCCGACAGGAGCCTGATATACAGGAGGTTGTCCTCCATCGAGTCGATCGGGCGCCGGGAAAGGAGCTGCATGCCCTTGTCAAAGCGGCCGGTATCGACATAGAACCTGATCAGCTCGCGCTCGATCGAGGCCGGGTCCGAGTTCGGCCTTTCGCGCTCGGCAAGCAGCATCTTTTCGTATTCGTCGAACAACTGCTGGTCGAGGAGCAGCCGTCTGATCGTGCGGCGGACCGCCTTTGTCCGCAACCTTTCGTCCTTGATGCCCATCAGACGCTGGAGAGCTTCACGGGGGGAATGATCGCGGCAGAACCAGCCGTCGATGAAGTCGCGGAGATCGCCCCGTTCCGTCTCGGGAGCGGAGGTTGCGCCGAAGGCGTTCCAGGCTGCCTCGGCATACCGGCTGTCGCCGGCCATGACCGCCGAATACACCGTGAGGAACAGGAGTTTGGGATCGCCGGGGGAGTGCTGGAGGGCTGTTTTGCAGCTTTGGAGGGCTTCCGGCCATGCTTCGCCCTCGAGATAGCTTCTGATTGAATGGTCAAGATCTTCCTGCTTGTCTTTGACCGAAAGCTCCGCCAGGCGTTCACGGGCGAAAGAGCCCCAGGCGGGGTCGGAAAGGATTTTCTGGAAAAGGGCGGTTGCTCCTTTC
>JAKJFL010000257.1:0-5349 GCA_022704935.1 Candidatus Rifleibacteriota bacterium | reverse complement strand
AAACCCGCCCCTACAAACGTTTGGCAATGGTATCGCCTATCAGGGAGTCATTGATCCGGATACGGCCTCGGTTGTCTCGGCGCCGGGCGCTTCCTCTTCCTCCTGGACCAGTTCGAGGGCACCGTTTCGTTCGACGATGCGAAGGCGGGGGATGTGCGGCAGGGCGGTGATGTCGTCGGGCTTCATGCGCAGAAGGCCTTTCCACATCAGCTCTCCGAGATCGTGAGCCGTGACGGCACGGCTCTTGATACGCCCCTGGAGGATGGCTTCGACCTCGGAACCGAGTTCGCCGCGGACGGTCGGATTGATGGCGAACCCCGAGGGATTCAGGAACAGGAAGAGATGGATCAGGACGACGAGGATCACCGTTCCCGCGAGCCGGGTGTTCAGCGACAGCGGCTCGATGTCGCCCAGGGCCTTCAGGAGCAGGACAACGCCGGTGACGACGAACAGCGGCATGCCGCCCGGATGCGCCAGCGCCAGAAGCCCGGTGAAGGCGTAGAAGATGACCATCGGGAAGTTTTCCTCGTCGATCCTGGAAAGGGCCATGAGGTTTGGAACCAGGAAGATGCCGGCGATGAGACTCATCAACTGCTGATCGTCGGGATTCGGGAACAGGGTCGAGAGCGGCATATCACCCGAAACCGCGCTGGCGGCGCCCTCGGGGAAGCACAGGATCCCGACGAGGGCGCTGAGGATCAACGTCAGACGATATTCCGATCGGAACAGCGCGTAGGACGTGACCAGCGCGACCAGCACCCAGCTGTTCAGACCGAGCGCGCTCGCCGCGGCCGTGATCGGGATCAGCATGACTCCGAATTTTTCCTTCAGCACGTCCGAATCGAGGAGCGCGAGGAGCCCCACGGTGAAGATGAGCTGCAGCAAGGCCCTCAGGCCGAGCAGGGGCTGCATGGCGAAGGAGAATATTCCCAATACTATTAAACCTGGTAGTATTTCACGCCCTCTGAAGATCCAGTTCAGCAGCAGGCTGCCCAGGGTGAAGAACAGGAGGTGGCAGAGCGTCTTGAGACCTGCCAGCGACGCCGCGGATTGGGCGATTCCAAGCGCGATCGTCTCGGGAAGGAGCGCCCAGTTGATGTTCAGGTCGAACTCGCGCGCGAAGAGGAGGTCCCAGTAGGTGCCCGAGGAGAACGGGCATGAGCGGGTGTAGAAGAAGAGCACCGTCATCGTCGCCAACAGGGCGAAGATGCGCTCCCAATCCCATGGTGGGGCTTCGTCCGACTCATCCGCCGCGACGGGGAACATCATGGGGACGGCGGCCCGCGCCGTCGCCTCTGCCGGTTCCGTGGCGGGGTTGGAACGGAGTTCTGCGTCTTTTTCCACGCTTCGGCCCTCCTCAGGGGTTCCCGATCAGCAGTCGACGAGTTTTTCGGGCTTGACCGGCATGATGCGGATACGACGACCGGTGGCGTTGTAGACGGCGTTTGCGACTGCCGGCGCGATGCCCATCAGAGGCACTTCGCCGAATCCCTTGGCGCCGTAGGGACCTTCGCTGTAGCCGTGCTCGACGATGATCGGGTCGATCTCGGGCGCGTCTTCGGTCGTCGGCAGAATGTAGGTCGCGAAGGCGTTGTTCAACATCCGCCCCTGGGCGTCGTGCCGAATCTCTTCCATGGTCGCGTATCCGACGCCCTGAAGCGTGCCGCCTTCGATCTGGCCCTCGACCTGCTGAGGATTGATGGCCTTTCCCATGTCGTGGGCCGAGGTGATCTTCAGCACGCGAAGTTCGCCGGTTTCCATGTCGACCTCGACCTCGGCTACGTTCGTGGCATAGCTGTAGGTGAAGTAGGCGTTTCCCTGGCCGGTCTTGCTGTCGAACGTCGAGTCGGGGGCGATGAACCAGCCGAAGGCGCTCGGCTGAAGCCTGCGCTGATACATTTCCCTGACGACATCTGCATAAACGGCGGTTTTCCCGTTCGGGGCCGTCTTGACGAACGCGACGCCCTCGGCCAGGTCTATTTCGTCGGGTTTCGCCCCGAGCAGGCCGGCGGCAGCCTCGAGAAGACGCGGTTTGAGTTCCTTCGCCGCCGACACAAGGGCGTTTCCGGACATGAAGGTCGTGCGACTCGCCACGGTTGGGCCGGAGTCGGGAACGAAGCCGGTGTCGGTCTCGACCATGAACACCTTGTCGAAAGGGATACCGAGGGCGTCGGCTGCAATCTGAGGCAGGATCGTGCGGGCGCCCTGCCCCATCTCGGTGTTTCCGACGGCGCACTGGACCGTTCCGTCCTTCATGATGATCATGCTCGCGCCGGCGCGGTCGAGATGCTTGCCGCCGGCCCCAAGGCCGACGCCGTAATACACGGTCGAGATGCCGATGCCGCGACGCACGTTGCCGCTTCGCGCGGACGGATGCTGCCACTTTTTGGTCCAGTCGGACTTCGCGACGGCCTTGTCGATCGTCTCGGAAAGGCCGCACGACTGGTCGATCACCTGTCCGGTGACGGTCTTCGTTCCGAGTTTCAGACCGTTGCGGCGCCGGATCTCGACGGGGTCGATCTTCAACTCGTCGGCGATCTCGTCGATGAGGGTCTCGCCCGCGAAAATGACCTGGGGCGAGCCGAAGCCGCGGTAGGCGCCGCACGGCACCTTATTGGTCGCCATCGCGAAGGATTCGATGAGAACGTTGTCGCAGACATAGGGCCCGAGGGCGTGAACCGTTCCGCGCCAGAGGACGATCGGGCTGAGCGTCGCGAAGGCGCCGCCGTCGACGTAATATTTTATATCTGCAGCGATAATTTTTCCATCGATGTTGGTGCCGACCTTCATCTGGATCAGCGCTGGATGACGTTTGGAGCTGGCGATAATATCTTCTTCGCGCTTGTAGACGAGTTTCACGGGACGTTCGAGCAGGTGCGCGATCATCGATGCGTGACCGGCGAGGATCGAGGGGAAGTCCTCCTTGCCTCCGAAGCCGCCGCCGGTCGTGGTCTGAATGATGCGTACCTTGTTTCTCTGGCAGCCGAGAATATCGGAAACTGCGTCGTGGACGTAGAAGGGGCACTGCATCGAGCCGTAGACGGTCATCGAGCCTTCGATGCCGGGCACGGCGATCATGCCCTGGGTTTCGAGGTAGGCGTGCTCCTGGTATGGGGTTTCGTACTCGCGTTCGAAGATGTGGACGGCTTTCGCGAAGGCGGCTTCGAGGTCGCCGTGCCTGATGACGTATCGGCTGAAGATATTGTCGTTTTTATATAATCTCGGCGCGGACGGTTCGAGCGATTCGCGGATCGAGAGGATCGGCTTGAGAGGCTCGATGTCGAGCTTCACCGCCGCCGCCGCCGCGAATGCCTGCTCCTGCGTATCGGCCGCGATGAGGGCGACCGGTTCGCCGTGGAACTTCACGAACTCCGAGGCGAGAAACGGCTGGTCGTCGAGGACGAGGGGATTCACATTCCGGCCGGGGATGTCGGCAACCGTGAAGACGCGGTGAACGCCGGGCATGGCGAGCGCCTTCGACGCGTCGATTCCCTTCAGCCTGCCGTAAGCGACCGGCGAGCGGACCGTCGCGGCATACAGCATGCCGGGAAACGAATAATCATCAATATATTTTGCTTTTCCGTTTACCTTATCCCAGGCATCTTTTCTCGGAAGAGATGAACCGACGGCAGGCATGAGGGACCTCCTCGGGGCAGTTTGAATTGGAACGAATGGTTCGCCATGAGTGTATCACGGTCACGACTTGGTATGCATCACCCAGATGCCGTCCCAGTCGTCGGGCGGCGGTTCGTGCAGGAAATGGGCGCACCGGTCGGCGTAGACCCTCGACAGGGTGTCGCCCGGGTGCAGCTCGAGCGCCTCGCCGAACGCCCGGCCGGCCGCTTCCCACTCGCGTTTGTGGTAGAGGTTGATGGCGTTTTTGTAGCAGGCGAGCAGGTCGTCCATGTTCGGGAACGAGGTCGTATCGTGGTGGTCGAGAATCTCGTAGATTTTCGCGGGGCGGTTCTTGCCCTTGACCCGCAGCAGATCGACTTCGCGCGACCGGTGCGGGTAAACGAGCCGACTGAAGCTGTTCTCGCTGACGAGAATGCTCGTGCCGTAGAACTTGTTGGCGCCCTCGAGGCGCGAGGCAAGGTTCACACCGTCGCCGATGACCGTGTAATCCATGCGTTTGAGTGAGCCGATGTTGCCCACCAGCACGGTGTCGGTGTTGATGCCGACCCCGATATCGATCGTCTGGAGCCCCTTCTCGACGCGTTTTCCGTTGAACTCTTTGAGCGCTCGCTGCATCTCGATCGCTGTGATGACGGCGCGATCGGTGTCCTCGCTGGTCGTGAACGGCGCGCCAAAGACGGCCAGCATGGCGTCGCCGATGAATTTGTCGAGAATTCCCCCGTGGTGGAAAACGATGTCTACCATCGTGGTGAAATACTCGTTCAGCATCGCGACAGTGTCTTGCGCACCGAGCCGTTCGGAGATCGTCGTGAAGTTGCGAATGTCGCTGAAGAGGACCGTCAGCTCCTGCATTTTGCCGCCCAGCATGCCGTCGGAGTTGAGGAGCTGGTCGGCGACTTCCTTGTTCATATAGCGCGAAAGCGTGTTCTTGAGGCGCTTTTCGCCCGTCAGGTCCTCGAAGGCAAGCAGGCCTCCCATGGGGCGGTTCTGCGCGTCGTGCAGCGGTGCGACGGCCATGTTGAGCGAGACGCGGCGCCCCTTGGGGTCGACGATCTCGGCGTCGAGGAAGTTGTCGGCCTCCTGGGTCGCGATGACGCGGCGCAGGCTGTCGACGATCCAGTGATTGTCGCCGGTGAAGAAGATGTCGGCGTATTTTCCGATGATCTGGTCGGTCGTCACGCCGAACGTGCGCAGGGCGACGGCGTTGCATTTCTCGATCTTGCGCATGGCGTTCACCGTGATGACACCGTTGCTGAGGCTTTCGAGGATGCTCTCGCTGTAGTTCTTCATGTTCAGCACTTCATCGAACAGCTTGGCGTTCTCGATCGCGATCGCCGCCTGCGCCGAAAAGGTTTTGAGCTTTTTCTCGTCTACGCGGGTGAACACCCCCACCCTTCTGTTGAGTACCTGCGTCACGCCGATCGTCTTCCCGGTGCGGTTGACGACAGGCATGCAGAGAATGTTCTTCGTGCGATACCCCGTTTTGCGGTCGATCTCCTTGTTGAATCGCGGATCGGCGTAGGCATCGGGGATATTGATCGTTTCGCCGCTCGTGAACACCTTTCCGGCGATGCCGAGATGGGCGAGGAAGCGGATCTCCTGGTCGTCGAGGCCGAGAGCGACCTGCGACCAGAGTTCGTTGGTCTTCTCGTCGTGCAGGAACAGCGTCGCCCGGTCGGCGTCGAGGATCATCGTCACGGCCTGCATAATCTT
>JAKJFL010000256.1:0-5360 GCA_022704935.1 Candidatus Rifleibacteriota bacterium | reverse complement strand
GGCACGGGATGATACGAAGCACGAGTATGCCGGACCGTCGACTTCGACAGGCACGGGAAAACGTGACTGGCGCAGGGCGGGACCGGGCCGGCAGAAGATCATCGACAAGACCGGCTCATCCGCGATGGGTTCGACCTCGAAAACGTCGACCGGCAAAGGACAACGGGCCTTGCAGGAAAGCAGACTGCTCGAACGCGAACGAACGGCGCAATGGGCCGCCTGCAAGGGCTTTTTCACGCTCATCCCCTACCCCGAGGCCGTCCGCAAAGAACACATGATTCTCGAAGATGCGCAGATCGACTGGGACTGCACCTATTTTGCCCTGCCCCTGATCCAGATGCCCGAATCGATCGACATCGAGCGCGTCGTCATGCAGATCTCCCTGTTGCGGGGCAAGGACGAGTATTCCCGTCAGATCGCCGTCTGGAAGCCCGATACGAAGTGGCGTGACGAGGACAAACTGCCGAAAACGATGCTCCGCTTTTCCCTGAAGGACCTGATGGCCGGTCCCGGCAAGCCTCTCGAGGATGGATATTTCCGCGTCGTCACCACCGTCGATCTCGGCGATGGGAACACACTGGAAAGTGTCGAGGTGACGCCGATCGTGACGGGGGATATCCCGATTGCAAATCCTCTCGCTATTGCCGATCTGCTGACGCTCGACGTTCACCTTCTCGACTGGACGGCCCCGACGAGCGATCCGAACCGACTGACGAAGGTCGATGTCAACCTTCGCCAGGAGCGCCGCACCCTGTCGAAAACCCTGCAGGTCGAGAAACGCAACGGGGAACAGGTGATTCCAGAAACGCTCGTCTGGCTGGTCAAAGCCGGTTCACTGGACACTCCCGGAGCGGTCGAGGCGAACGTCTTTTTTCGGACGGCATCCGGCCGCCGGATTCCTTGGTCGTTGAACGGCCAGCCTCGCGAACAGGATTTCACGGGCGGCGTGTGGTATTTCACGGACGAGGACTGGAAACCCGCGACCGATGTGCGCTGATTCACGGATACATCACGCCGTTGAAGGCGTGAAAAGATATCGGAAAAAGGAGAAGTAGGGAGAATGAGAAAGTTCTTGTTTCTGGCTGTCTGTATCATGGTTTTATGCGCGAGCCCGGCGGTTTGGGCTCAGGCGAGTCTGGCCGATGGGGATTCCACGGATTTCACCATCACCATCGACGGTCACAAGGAGCATGTGACCTGCATCCAGGATGCCGTCAAACCCAACCAGTGGTATTACGTCCCCAGCAAGATCCGCCTCGACACGATGAAGGATGCCACGACCAAGAAGGAAATCCCGGTGTTTTCGCTGGTGAAGTATCAGGCCAAGGATCCCGAAGATCCCCAGAAGCTTCTGGAAGGCGGCGTCATGCAGTGCGCCGTCAACCTGGCGCTTCCCCCCGGCGGCCTCGACCAGCTGAAGGGCGAGCTGGCCAAGCACACGGGGAAGAAGACCTCCGAGATCCTGCTTTCCCCGCTTTCGATGGTCGATGCGAAGCTCACCGTCTGGGGTCCGGGCGGCGAGAAGCTGGGCGATGCTCCCCAGGCTCCCGATATCGCTCCCGCGTTCGCCAACCAGTCGATTCCGATCCAGATCAACCTGAACAAGCTCGGCGCCGACTTCTCCGACGCTCTCGTGAAGTCCGGCGGCGGCATCCCGATCAACATCACCTTCAGCTTCAACGGTCTCACGCCGAAGGCCGGCTTCAAGGTCACCCTCGACTACGACCAGACCTTCAAGCACCTAAGCACCGACTCGAAGGCCCGCGTTTCTTGGAACAGCTGGTTCTGCAGCGGCAGCGCCAAGGCTGACATTTCCACGGTGCGCGAAAGCCTCGTCACGAACAAGTGTCTGACGATCGAGAGCATTTCGGGCGAGCATTTCACCGACGAGCAGATCGACAAATACATGCTGCCGATCATCGAGAAACTGCAGCAGGAAATGTTCTCCATGCAGGAGCCCGAGAAGATCGACCCCGCCAAGGCCGCCGAGCCTGATGCGGGTGGCCGCGGCATCGTCAAGGTCGGCGTCAGCTTCGCCCTCAAGTCCGTCGAGAAGGTGAAGAAGGGCAAGACCGTGATCTCGATGAACCGCCAGCAGATCATGAAGCGCCAGACCGCCGTCGGCGGCGTCGTCACCCTGGCCAACTGGCCCAAGGACGTTCAGGACAGGTGTGTCGTCACCATGCCGGCCGGCAACTGGGCAAGCGCTTGGTACAGCCTGCCCGACGTCGGCGATGCAGGCGGCGTCGGGATCACCGAAGTCGCCGTCACCGTCAAGGTGCTCGATCCGGCCGGCAAGCCGGTCGCCAAGTGCCCGACCCAGATGGCGAAGTGGACCGCCAAGGACGGCGTCTGGAAGGACGCGAAGAATAACGAGCGCTATACTCTCCTCTTCCCGATGGCGGGCGTCCTCGACGCTTTCAAGGGCAAGGAGAGCGAGCTCAAATACGAGCAGACCATCAACGTGACCCAGGTCGTGGGCGGCCAGACGAAGAAGTTCAACTTCAAGTCCACCGACCAGATGTTCGACGGCGAAGCCGCGATCTCGACCCCGATGGCCAACCTCGAGACGATCAACCTCAGCGGCACCCTCGTGACCTTCTACGGCACCAACTTCCCGGACAGCGAGCTCATGCCTGCAGCGTTCAAGGGCAAGCCCTCCGACCTGACGAACGTGAACGTCAGCCTCAAGACCAAGAAGCCGGCCAAGACCTACACCGGCACCATCACACCGAAGACCACGGACTTCTATGTCCTCGTGGAGAAGGCCCCCGGCGACGAGGAACCCGAAATCGAGGCGAAGGTCACGTTCAACTCGAAGAAGAACAAGAAGGAAATCGTCATCAAGAACCTGATCGAGGAAATCGGCGACCAGTGGTATCTCACCGACCTCGACTTCCTGCCCGAAAGCTGATCTCTGCCTGATGCCGGCCGCGCGGGGCGACCCGCGCGGCCGGTTTACCGAAATATGAATAAATATATATATATAATCGTGATTCTAGTGGGAGGATGCCTTCTGCCCGCGATCGCCGCGGAGCAGGCCCGGCTCGATGAGGGATTGTCGACGATCCGCGTCGTCGCCGTTTCGGAAGAGACGCACAACGTGATCTGTCTGCCTGTCGGGATCGTCGTTCACGCACCGGAGGATCCCGCCCGCGAGCCCATCGTCATGCGGGTCGGCGGTGATGTTTCCGTGAACGCCCGGGTAGCCATCGTCGCTTCGTCGACCGAGACGGAAGAACTGAATCGAAGAGTCATTCGGGAACTTGGTCCTGAATATACGATAGACTATTGTAAGAATCCCTCGTGGGCCCTCGACGTGAAAACCGGGGATATGCCTCTCGCAAGCAGAGCGATGACGGAGGGTGCCCTCTCGGGCTGGACCTTCATCGCCATGATCCCCGCCGAGTTGGCGTCACCGGCGGTGTCACTGAATTTTTCCGGGGAAATCAGGTCCCCGTCGGTCCTGAAAAAAGGCGCGGCCGTGAGGAGCGTCCGGACGGTCACGATGTCCGATTCCTCTTCGACTTCAACGAGCGGTGACATGCTGACCATCTCGAGAACGGACTCTTCTGCCGAAACGACGCGGAAGAACTCGTATCGGCACGCCCAGCTCTCTTCCGCAACGTTTCCCCTGACAGGGAGCTGGGAAAAAACGATCGTTCCCGAACGCTGAACCGGAGCGCAAAGAATGCCGTCGACACAGAACGTTCACTCCAGCAGCCTCCGATGGTCGGTGACCGCGCCCCTCTTCGCGCTTCTCCTTCTCGTCGGAACATGGGGCTGCGGCGGCGGTGGCGGCGGCGGTGAAAGCGGCTCGGTGTCGGCCGGCATCATCATGGGGAGCCTCGAAGGCCTTTCGAACGCCGCGCCATGGACCGGCGAAGCCTGGCTCGAAGAGTATCCCTCCATCCGGGCGACGGTGGCCTCGACGGGAGCGTTCCTGTTGTCCGGCGTTCCAACAAACCAGGCCTGCCGGGTCGTGGCCCGCATCACGTATCCTGCCGGAACCGTTCTCGGCATTCGTGCCTCGCTGCCGGATGGCTCGATCAGCCCGGCAGCGGCCGGATCGAACATTCTGTGGGCACGATCCGGTCCGATCCGGGCCGGCTACGCGGAAATCGCGCACGTTCTGCGCCTCGAACCGGGTGTGAAGGCTTTGACAGGCTTTCTTCTCGATGAGACGGGAAAGCCCGTGACGGACGCCAGGATCACGTTCTGGGGCATCACGCTCTCTCCCGCTGTCGACGGGAGCTTCCGCACCCCGGAACTTCCCTCCTCGACCCTCGCTCTTTCCGTGTCATTTCAGGCGCCCGGCAGGCAGGCGAGCCTTCTTTCGGTTCCGATGCCGGATACCGCGTTTCCTCCCATCTTCCGGCTCACGATGGTACCGACGACGTTCGAAGACCATCCGCCTCTTCTGACGATTGCCTCGGCCCCGGCGGAGGTTGCGCCTGGCCAGCGAGTGACGATCGGAGTTTCGGTCGATGATCCCGATGCCGCCGATGCGGCTCTCACGCCGTCCTGGGAAACTTCGGCCGGGTCCCTGGAACCAGGGGCCGACATCCTGCACCGGATATGGACGGCCCCTGCCGAAAGCGGTATGGCGACGGTCACGATCCGGGTCACGGACCATGCCGGCCTTTCCGGGGAAGCGCAGATCGGCTGGGCCGTCGGCGGGGCCACGGGCGTTCTGCCTCGGATCGCGACGTTCACGCCGCAGAGCGGCGTTCCGGGCTCCTGGGTGACGATCACCGGAACCGGTTTCGTGAGTTCGAGGGGGGGAAATCCGGATGTCAGGTTCAATGGGCTGTCTGCGAGCCTCAAGGAATGGAGTGCGACCAGGATCGTCGCTATGGTTCCAGAAGAAGCAGAAACCGGCCCTCTCAGCGTCGTGACGAGTGACGGCGTTTCGACGGCGGCCACGTTCACGGTCGTGGATTTTCAGATCGGGATGACGCCCCTTTATGGGCCGCCGGAGACGGTCATCACCCTCCAGGGATTCGGCTTCGACGCCGACAATCCGGGGCAGGTCCTTGTGAACGGCCGTGCGGCGACGATCCTCCTGTGGTCCGACAAGACGATCCAGGCGCGCGTTCCCCGTCTTGCCACCACGGGGCCGGTGACGGCCGTCATTCGTGGACGGCCTCACACGGTCGAGACGTTCACCGTCTCGAAGGCGACGACATTGTCGCCGGCCCGAGCGCTTCGCGGAACATCCATCACGATGACCGGCGACGGTTTTGGTCCCGATCAGGGCACGAGCGAGCTGCGTCTCGCATCGGGCGTCGTCGTCACGCCTGATTCCTGGGAAGACGGAGAAATTTCATTCACGATTCCTCCGCAGGCGGTTACTGGCC
>JAKJFL010000255.1:0-5372 GCA_022704935.1 Candidatus Rifleibacteriota bacterium | reverse complement strand
CGATACTCCGGCCCGGCTTCGAATCCTTCGTCGGGCATCTGCCGATTCCCCTCAGATACGGCCTCACGCCGGGCGAACTGGCCCGCTGGTGGAATTCCCGTCTCGAACGCGCCGCTCTCCTGAGCGTCTGGCAGTGTCGCGCCTACCGGCGCGGAACCCCTTTTGAACGGCTCGGGGTCCCCTGGGTGAAACTCTCGCCGAGCATGTGCACGACCACCACCGCCCGGTTCTATCCGGGCACGTGCCTGTACGAAGGCACGAATCTCTCCGAAGGCCGGGGCTCGGAAGCGCCATTCCAGATTCTCGGCGCCCCGTGGGTCGATCCCGCGCCCTGGATCGAAGCCCTGGCCCCGCTTCTGCCGGAAGACGTCCGCGTCACGCCGGTCTCGTTCAGACCGACCTTTTCGAAATTCCAAGGCGAGGAGTGCCGGGGCATCCGCCTGGACACCGACTCGCCGGTCCTGCACGATGCGTTCGGAATCGGCATCAGGACGTTGTCGGCCTTCATGCGGTCACATCCCGGTCGAATCGAGTTCACGACGCGGCCGACTCTTTTGCACCCGTTTTTCGACCTCCTCGCCGGAACCTCCTGGGTCAGGGAATTCCTCATTGCCGGGGCTCCCCCGTCTGAAATCGAAGCCCGGGCTAACGCCGAACATGCCGCATTCGCGGCCGAAAGGCAGTCGTTCTTTCTGTACTCTTCATGATGGAATATTCCGGCCGAAAACGGAACTCCCCGGCCTTCATGGGCCGGGGAGTTCTATTTTATAATATATTATATCAGCCCTGAGGGACTTCAAAGGCGATCCTCTTCAGGACGAGGTCGTTTCCTTCTCGTTCGAGCACGAGAAGAGCTCCGCCGGCATCCCAGGCGAGATCGCGCGAGCAGACCGGGGCGGAAACCGGCAGTTTCCACAGCATCCGCCCATTCTGGCCTACGAGGGCGACTTCGCGGGATGCGCCGACGAAGTAGGAGACGAGCAGTTCGCCCTCGGGGCCGGTCGGCCCGAGTGAGACCCCGGTCGGATCGAACTCGGGAGAGAACTTGAAAATCTTCTTCATCTGGTTGCCGAACCCGTCGATGAGCGACGCCTCCCAGGCCCGCAGGCCGGGGCGCGTCATGCTCCACAGAAAGCCGTCACGCAGAGGCATGGAGAGGTAGTTTCCGGGAATGACGACGGAATCGGTCGCCCGAGGAGCGAGATAGAAGGATCTCGTGCCGCCCGAGAGAAAACCCTCGCCGTTCGCGATATCGATCCTGCAAGCGGCGAATGGACCTGCGGGCCAGTCGACCGGCTTCGCCCCGATCAGTGTTCCGTCGGACGTCAGCGCAACGATCTTGCCGCCGTTCAGGGCGAAGTCGAGCACGGTTTTTCCGGCGGTTTCGATCGCCGTTGCGGGAGTGGTTTTTCCGGTGATGAGGTCCGTTCTGGATTCGCGACCGTCTCTGTACATCAGAACGGCCGTTTTCGCGAAGGTCCTTATGCCGACGACCGCCGCGGGATCGATGCCGGGAAGCGTCGCCACGGTCTCTTTCCTGATCTTCAGGGCGGCCCAGGGATCGACAGCCGGTGCCTTCGCCGGAGACTTCTGAGCTTCGGTGGCCGCCATGGCCGGGAACGTCGCACAGGCAAGCGCGATTGCGAGGAACACTGCTTCGGCGGTTCGTTTCACTTGTCACCCTCCGCGCTCAGAGACATGATCCTGAAGGCGCCCTTCGGGGCCTTGTCGAGGTCGGCGGCGGCACACCAGACAACGCCGTCTTCCCCTCGCGAGAGATACCGGTTCATGGCCTGGGGAGGCCTGACGGTGAGCTTTTTCAGCAGGGCGCCTTCGGGACCGAAGGAATACATCGTGACCACGCCGCGAAACCCTCCGGCCGGAATGAACGACACCGCGATCCCGCCATCCTGCTCGTGCCACCAGAGGCGCGGATTCTGAAGAGCGGGCAGACCCAGATGGACGGCCTTCTCGAGCCGGCCGTCCGCCGAATACCGCTGCCAGACATATCCTGCGCCCTCGATATACACGATGGTGGAGAGCCGCTCCTGCGCATCGACGGCGAAACCCGAGCGCTCCCATGGGATCTCGCGAAGGAGTTTTCCTGCCGAATCGAATACGGCGATGATGGACCGGCCGAAGTCGCCGACGTACAGCCTGCCGGTCGGGCCGACTTCCAGCTGGTGGATCTGCGTGAACAGACCGGGCTTCTGACCTCTGCCGCCGACCCGCGCGATTTCCTTGCCGGCCGGAACGGATAGTTTTCTTACGAACAGGTCAGCGCCATCCGCCACCCAGGCGGCATCGACCTTGCCGGCCTGGTTTTCGACGAGAGCGATATCCTCGAGAAGCGTATCGGTACCGACGCCCGGGACCTTCATTGCGGCTTTGAGGGCGCCGCCGGCGCCGAGCCAGAGAAGACGACCGCCGATCGAATCGGCCAGCCAGAGGTCTCCATCGTCGAGCCGGAACGCCATGGGCCCGAGGGGTGAGGCTTCCTCAATCTTCGGGTTCACCTTGTCGTTGTAATACCCGACCTGTGCCTGGCCCGTGCCGTATTTGAGTTCCCATCCGGGGGGGGCCCCCCAGCATGCTGACGCAAGAACTCCGGCGATAAGAAGCCCGAGTCCGGTGTGTTTCACTGTTTTATTCCCGTGCATGGTGTCCTCGATGTGTTCGGAATGTAGAATCCGGCTCAGCTTTTCCGCATGACCCGGGTGACCGGCCCGATCGACGAAGGCTCGGAGAGGCGCGGCGTGCGAAGGCGAGACGAGTTATTCATCGCCATGTAACTGTTGCCTTCCTTCACGATGATGCCAATGTGCGTGTCGGGATCCTTAACGCCGTCGCCGGTATAATCGTAGGTTTTCCAGAGAATGACGTCGCCTTCCTTGTAGGGGGGCGCCGAAACGTCTTTCCAGCCTTTCGCGTGAAGCATGTCGACCGTCGAACGACAGTTCAGGGAGACGCTGTCGAGCGCGCCGGCGTTCTTGAGGGCCGTGGTGACAACCTTGGCGCAGGCGAGATTGCCATAATCGACGTCGGCGGTCCGGAACTGGGTGCTTCCGATGAGTTTTCTGGCTTCGGACACGATTCTCTGCTGCAGAGACCCCGAGGAGGCCGATGACGGCGGGGTGGAGGTCGAGGTGGAGCCGCCGGTGACCTCGTTTCGGTTTTTCGTGACGTAGCTGGAATGCACGTATTTCGTTTTCCCGTTGTATTCGATCTGGTACCAGTCGTCGACCTTGCCCGTGACATGTACGGCGATGCCGTACGGCAGCGCCGTCTCGATCGCGCCCCAGGGGGCGGCGCGTACGTTCAGGCCTATATCTGCCGTTACATATCCGATAAAATCATTTTTCTCGACATTCGACGCCGGTGCTGCCGGTTGATCGGTATCGATATACTGGCGAGAGACGAAGGCTTCGTTGTCGCCGTATTTGATCTTGTACCAATCCTTGGTCGCGCCGAGAATCTCGACGGACTGCTGGTCCTTCAGGGTGCCGATGATGTCGCCACCCGGGACGCGCCGAACGTTGAGGCCGAGGCGGGCGTTCACCCAGCCGGCTTTGGGCAGAGACTTCTTCGGTTCGCCGTCGCGCAGCACGTAGGTGGAGTGCACGAAAGCGGTTTTCCCGTTGTATTCGATCTTGTACCAGTCGCCGAGCTGGCCGACGATGGTGATCTTGGCGCCGGGCCCGAGAGATCCGACAACCTCGCCCCAGGGGCCGGAGCGCACGTTCAGCGAGGTCGAGACGTCGATCGTTCCCTTGACCCGCTGACCATCCTTGATGACGGGAAGCGCGGGTGCCGTGGCCGCCTGCGCCGCGTCGTCTACCTTGACCTGCTTGCCCGAGAAGGGGTTCTCGCCTGCCACGACGGGCATCGTGACGGCTGTCATGACCATCAGAAGTGAAAAAAGAAGATATCTGGCTTTCATACGCGATTCTCCCCTGACGAGTTGTATCTATTTTACTCCATTCCGGCCAAAAAGTTTCATCCTTCGAAATAATGTTGCGGCGCAGGCAATCCTTCTCTTATACTTTTGTCTGCGAAATCCATGAGAGGATGAACGACCGATGATCGATCTGAAGACGTTTCCTTTTTTCAGCACACTTCCGCGTCATGAGGTCGAGAAGCTCAAGAACACCTGCCGCATCCAGAAATACACCTCCGGAACGAAAATTCTCCTCGAAGGCGAGGAGGTCAAGGAGATTTTGCTCGTCGTCGAAGGGCAGGTCTCCGTCGTCAAGACCCACGAGGGCCGCAAGAAAACGCTCTTCACCCTCGATCCGGGCGACACCTACGGTGATGTCGAAGTCCTGAACGGGACCCCAGCCCTCACAACGCTGATCGGGTACCAGGACTTCCAGATCCTGTTCATCCCCAAGATCGATGTTCTGCGCCTGATAGGCCTGAACGCTGGCTTCGCCCGGGAACTCCGCTACCAGTATACCCGCCGCGCATCGATTCTGCTCGAACAGGGCATGAGCAAGGCCCCTCTCGGACAGGTGATCACGTACTTCAACGTCAAGGGCGGCGCCGGCAAGTCGGTCCTGTCAGCGAACACGGGGGTTCTGCTCGCGAAGAAGTGGCGCAAGCGCGTCGTCCTGCTCGATCTCAACCTGGCTTTCGGCGACCAGGCGATCCTTCTCAGTCTGCCGAACGACAGGAACATCTACGAGCTGCTCACCCAGGGTGGCCCGCTCAGGCCCGAAAAAATCGAGAACCAGCTGACCCTCCACAAGTCCGGGTTGAAAGTTCTGCTCCCGCCGCCGTTGCCGGAGTATGCCGAGAAGATCCGCATCGAATTCATAGAGCAGATCATTGAATCACTCAGGACGAACTACGACTACATAATCATCGACACACACAACCAGCTGTCGGAACTGGAACTCCGGCTCCTCGAGATCAGCGACCTGATTCTGCTGATCATGACGATGGAACTCACCTTCGTGAAAAACACGAAACTGCTCCTCGAGCTGTTCCAACGGATGAAAATCCCGCGCGAGAAGGTGAAGGTGGTGCTCAACCGCGCGTTCAAGACGCTCGGGCTCGAACCCTCCAGGGTCGAGAATTCGCTCCGCTATGCAATCAGCTACTTCATCCCGAGCGAGGGCGACATCGTCATCCCATCGATCAACAAGGGGTCGCCGTTCGTGCTCGACACGCCTGAAAACTCCCCTCTCAGGCTGTCCGTCGAGAAGCTGTGCCAGTGCCTCGTCGGCGAAGAACCCGACAAGGGCACCTGGAACATGTTCTCGATGATCAAGGACGTCTTCGGACTGTAATCATCTCCGACACGACAGTATCCTCTTCCACCGCGGAGATGGCATTGTTTGCATTATATATCGCAAACGATGCAAACGGAT
>JAKJFL010000254.1:0-5382 GCA_022704935.1 Candidatus Rifleibacteriota bacterium | reverse complement strand
CAGGAACATTTCTCGCAGATCACGTCGAGACTTCCCCAGCTCCTGACCCGCCTGAAGTCGCGGAAACTGCATTACGACAGCGTCCTCGACGAGATCGCGCGCGGTCAGTTTTACAAGGCCCTTGCGCTCGCCGAAGAATACGAAAAACGATATCCCGGCGTCGACGGGACCGCGCTGACGTCGCTGTGCGCGCTGTATCTCGGCCGCACGAGAGACGCGGCCCAGCTGTATGAGCAGGGGTTGGCGAAGGCTCCCTGCCATCCGCTCCTCCTGTTCATCAAAGCGATGGTCACAGACGCCCACGCCGAAACGTCGGCGACATCCCGGCCTCGCGCCCTGTATGACCTCGATCGCTGGAAAGAGGCGGAAAAGGCCGCCGACCAGCTGACGCAGGCGTTTTCCAGATCGGCCGAGGGGCTGCTGGTTCGGGCCCGCATTGCGCTCGACCGCATGCAGCCGAGAAACGCCCAGGTGTTTCTCGACCGCGCCGCCCAACGCGACCCAGATCACCCCATGCTCGATCTGCTGCGTCTCGATCTCGCGCTGATGGCCGGCGAGCCCGAAAAGGGCGGCGACATCCTGAAACGCGCGTTCCGGCGCGGCTATAATTTACCGTCGGTCAACCTGAAGGCCGGCCTGCTCGCCGCCGCGAACGCACGGCCCGACGAGGCGAAAACGATCATGGACGACGCGGCGAACAGCCTGCCGTTCCTCGACCGCGACGCCTGGTTCCTCTATGTCCAGCTCGCCATCATCACCAACAGAGTCCAGGACGCCCGCCGCGCGCTCGATATCTGGGCCGCGCGCCTGCCCCGCCACAGTCTGGCCTGTTACATGGAGGCGCTGTATTGTTTCAAGGTCAGCGATGTCGACAAGGGGCTCGAATGGCTGAAGAAGGGCTTCGCCATGAACCCGGACCACGTCACCGTCCTCAACGCCCTCACCGCGATCCCGGCGTTGAGCCGCGATCCCGTTCTCGCTCAGCAGATCATGACCCGGCTGTCGGCCGCCGAGCAGGCGGCCCAGGAAAATCCCGCCCTTCCACAGCCTGACCTGCCGAAAACGGATGACGGAAAGCCCACGCCGCTCCCGCCGGACCCGACCCAGGAACCATCCCCGGATGAGGCTTCTGTCTCCGATGAGACGTCGACCGCGTCCACCCCGGCCACCGCCGCCATTCCAACGCCCGCCCCCGCATCGCCCCAGCCTGTTGCCGCGGTTATGCCTGAGTTTCCGATGACGGGGCCTTCGGCGAGTTCCGCAAGGTTTTCGATCAAATCCGCGATCGGCACGGCTCCCAGCCTGCCGGGCATCATGTTGCAGACCCTCGAGATGACGATGAACCGTCTCGAATCGCGGCTCGGGTCGTTGAAAGCCCCCCTCGCGGTTCACCTGGTCCCAGTTTCGGCGATGGGCTCGAGCATCGCCCGCTTTTTCCCGGACAAGAACACTCTCGTCATATCGGCGCTGTATACCGACCTGGGTGCGGTCCGAAGCTGGATCGCCACCGAATATCCGACCGCCGACGAGGAGAGTTCGATGATCCTTTCCCAGGCGCTGCCTGGCTTCGAACTTGCGCGGGAGCTTTCCCGGGCCATCCTGTTCGGCAGGGCGCCGAAGGCGTTCGCGCCGGAGAATCACGCCATCTGGCTTCAGACCGGCATTTCGGAGATTCTCGGCGGAAGTGACGACGTCACGAAGTTTCTGCTTCAGACGGTGCAGTCGAGAATCGCCAGTGATGAAACGCAGTTGGTCCAGTTGGACAAGGTCGACGACCTGCTCGCCGATGCTTCGGCATCGATCGCCGTGCGCGACACGGCACGTGCCCAGGCGTATCTGACGACCGCGTTTCTCGTGAAGAAGAAACCGGATTTCACCCAGGGAATCGCCGCCGCCATCTCGCTTCTCGATAAACTGGGAAGCGGCGTTTCGCTGACGGCGGCCCTCCAGGATGTCTTCCAGATGCCGCGCGACCAGTTCGAATCGGGCTGGAAGGAGTCGGCGTTCTGGAGCCTCCGCCAGGGCGTTCCCTATGAATGGTAATCGCTATGGAACGGCGAGGAACTCCTCGTAACTCGCCGCCGCCAGGGCCGGGTTGAGCTTTTTCTCCTCGCCGAGCGTCCGGCTCGGCACAGGGCCGTAATCGTGGCCCGGGCAGACGATGAGACCGTCGGAAAGCCGCTTGATCCGTGCGAGGCTCCCGTAAAGTGCCTGCGCATCGCCTCCCTCGAGGTCGGTGCGACCGCAGTTCCCGATGAAAAGGGTGTCACCGGTTATCAACCACCTGCCGTCGACGATCAGGCAGATGCCGCCCGGTGCGTGTCCGGGTGTATGGATGATTTCGACGGTTCCCCTGCCGCCCCAATCGAGCGATGCGCCATCGGCCGCATACGCATCCAATCGTATATCACCATGAATATATCGCTCCGACTCTTTGTGCCCGAGCACCGTCGCGCCCGTCCGGGCTTTTACGGCCGCGGCGGCATTTATATGGTCGAAATGGTGATGCGTCAGAACGATGCAAGACAGGTCGAGCCGGCGGGCTTTCACCGCGGCCATGATCTTACCCCCATCGAACGCCGGGTCGATGACGACCCCTCTTCCGCCGTCCTCGTCGCCGATCAGATAGCAGAAATTTCCCATGGGCCCGACCCGTATCGTTTCGAGAAACATCCCCCGCCTCCTTCGGCCGCGCACCGGTGAAGATTGCCCTGCCGGTTTTTCCTTGTTTGCCGCTCACTCGTCCATTATAATGAAAGCAGAGAGAGGCGGCAATTTCCGTCCAGATGAAGAACGTCGATCCGAAATCCGGCATGGCGGTTCCCACGGAACTGTATGATGCAAGTATGCATAGCATCGGCATCATTCCTGCTTCATGAGGAGCAACACCAGATGAGCCGCCTCTTTTCCGCCCTGCTCGCCGCCTGCCTGCTGTTCGCCCCTCCCGCGGTGGCCCCCGCGGCCGCGGACGCCATCCACGAGGCCGTCCGCAGGGGCGATCTCGACCGCGTCATCGAGATTCTTGGCCGGCATCCGCGCGTCGTCGAGGACCGCGACACGCTTCGCCCCAGGTCGGAAGGCCTGCCGATGCTTCAACAGGCGACGCCGCTGCATTTCGCCGCGCAGTCGGGAAACGTCTCGATCGTCCGAGCGCTCCTGAACGCTGGTGCCGACGTGAACGCGAGGAATCCGCAGGACATCACGCCCCTCCATCTCGCCGCATGGGACGGAAACGCCGACATCGTTTCCCTGCTGCTCGAGCACGGCGCCGACATCGACCGTAGAAACCATCGCAACGAAGGCATGTCCGCCCTCGACCTCGCCGCCATGACTGGTTCCGCCGAGGTCGTCCGCATCCTCATCGAACACGGAGCCGATCCTCGGCGGGGAGACCCCGTGAACCGGGTCACGCCCCTGCATCTTGCCGCCGCCTGGGACCAGACGAAGGCCGCGGATGAACTGCTCCGGGGAGGATCGGATCTCAACGCGCGCGATGCTCGAGGACGCACCCCGCTTCACTGGATCATTCCGGCAGACCGGCCCGAATCATCACACGGCGGGTCACGCCGCGGGTCGGTCGCGATGGCCGGTTGGCTGATTTCCCATGGAGCTCTCCTGAACCCCGGCGACTCCGAAGGGAAAACGCCCTTCGCGATGGCCGTCGCCGCAGGCTTGCCGGATATCGCCAAGATTTTGAAAAACGCCGGAGGGCTCGACACGCCCGTTCAATTCGAGGATCTTCTGAATGCCACGGACACCACCCGCCTCGCCGCGGTTCTGCAACGCGCCCCCCTCCTGGCGAACGCGCCGCTGGCCGGCGGCCGGCCGCCCCTTCATGCCGCCGTTGCCGCGGGAAATGTCAGCGCCTGCCGTCTGCTCATCGCCGCGGGAGCGGACCCCTCCCGGAAAAACCGTGATGGCGAGACGGCGCTTCATCTGTGTGCTGCAGCCGGGAATATCGACATTCCAGGCATCATCGCCTCGCCAGCAGATATACTAAACAGTATCAATGACTACGAACAGACGCCGCTCGATGTCGCTCTGGCATATGGAAACGCGTCGGCAGCTGAAGTCATCCGCCGCCTCGGCGGGCGCCCAGGCACTCCTTCCGGAAAGGTCATGATCCTGCAACCCGGCGACGAGGTCCAGATCAAGCAGCCGAAATCGAAACAGCGGGTGACGCTTCGAATAGCAAGCAATATATCAAGAATCGTTTTTTCCGAAGCGACGCTCACCAAGTCCGGTCGGCTCTTCGAGGCCCTTAACGGGCACGACATGACGGCCGTCCGCCAGACGCTCGAAGACGAGCCTCTCGTATCGAACGTGCCGCAGATCATCGGCAGTTTCACGAACGGCATCACGCCCCTGCACCTCGCCGCCGAGTCGGGGGATTCCGCCGCGACGGCCCTGCTCATAATGTTCGGGGCACGTGTCAACGCGACGGACCGCCGAGGCCGTACGCCGTTGCACATCGCCGCCGAAAAGGGACACGCAGAGGTGGCGCGCCTTCTCGTCGAACGCGGCGCCGACCCCCGCCGTCCGGACGCATCGGGCTGCACCGCCTTCGAGCTGGCAACGGACCCGGAACTGTCGGTCTACCTCGAACGTCAATGAATATCGTCACGCACGGTCTTCTCAGCTGGTGCATCGCCCAGCGAGTCTGCGGAACGAAGCGTGACGCCGCTCTTGCCGCGACGGCGGGGCTTCTTCCCGATCTGGACGGTGCCGGTGCCCTGATCGACATGTTCCGCGGCGGCGAAGCCGAGTATTATTCGGCATATCATCACATTCTCGGCCACAACATCCTCGCAGGCGTCCTCATGGCGTCCGTCCTCGGCGCCTGCGCCGACCGACGGATGCGTGTCGCCGCAACGTCGGCGGGACTTTTCATCATTCACATCATCTGCGACGTCGTCGGTTCCAGGGGCCCCGACGGCGAAGCCTGGGCGATACCCTGGCTGTATCCGTTCGACAGCGGTTCGTCTCTTCTCTGGGACGGCCAATGGGAAATCAATGCATGGCCGAATATTTTATTAACTATTATAGTATTGTTTCTCTTTTTCCGACAAACGCGTGATATGGGCTGGTCACCGCTTCGATATGTTTCAGAGCGCGCCGACGCAGCGTTCGTTTCAACCATCCGCAAACGGCTCCCGCTACCGGCCCAACGGCCATGAGCGGAGGCATCCGCGAGGTGAGATCCGGTCCCGGCCTGTACATCCACGTCCCCTTCTGCCTTTCGAAATGCGCCTACTGCGCCTTTTACTCGACCCTTCCGACGCCCGACCTCGTCGCGGCCTTCCTCGCCAGGCTCGAAGCCGAACTCAGCGCCGAAATCGACGACCAGATCCGGCCAGCCATAAGAACGGTCTTCATCGGCGG
>JAKJFL010000253.1:0-5388 GCA_022704935.1 Candidatus Rifleibacteriota bacterium | reverse complement strand
GACCTGCTCCGGGCCGAAGTCCAGCTGTCGGCGGCCCGACCGGCCCTGATCAAGGCCGTTCACAGTCGTTCGACGGCCCTGGCCGACCTTCTCCACCTGCTCGGCCTCGATCCGTCGGCGCAGCCCGCCATCGTAGGCTCGTTCCCGGTCGAGTTCCCGCCGCTGCCGATGGACGAAGACCGTGCGATCCAGCTCGCCTGTGAGCAGCGGCCTGATCTCGCTGCCGCGATGGCTTCCGAGGAAGCCGCCCGCCACCAGGTCAACGTCGCCCGTCAGGCCCTCCAGCCCAGCGTTCAGCTGAACGGCACCTACGAGCGCACTCGCGGTTCGAGGGCGCCGGTCGGCAGTTACAGGGACAACTGGCTGACGACCATCGGCCTGGTCTACCCGGTGTTCGATTCCGGCCTGTCGCGGGCCCAGCGCGACGAAGCCAAAGCGGCCTACGATCAGGCGCGGCTCAACACCGAGAACACTCTTTCCACCCTCCGCGTCGACATCCGCAAGGCCATCGCCGGCGTGAAAGAGGCTGAGGAAGTGTTCGCCTCCCAGGAGAAGAACGTCGAACAGGCTCAGGAAGCTCTCAGCATCGCGCAGGTCGCTTACGACACGGGCGCCAAGACGGCCCTCGACGTCCTTGATTCCGAGGTCGCCCTCACGCAGGCCCGCACCCTCCGCGCCCAGGCCCTTCACCAGCGAGCCGTCGCCATGGCCCAGCTGACCCGCGCCATCGGCCTCCTTCCGGAACTCCTCCAAACCGCCAGCCGCTGACCCGGTCGAGCAACAAAATTTTATACGATTAGGAATAATATGAACGGTCACACTTCCAGCAGAACCATGTTCCCTGCGTTTGCCGTCCTGTTCCTGTTTCCTCTCGTCTCTCAGGCCCTGCCGCCCACGCCCGATCTCGGCAAGACGGCACCGGTCGCGGCTCCCGTCGCCTCATCTTCGGCACCTCGTCAGGATGCCGGCTCCCTGGCGGCCATGGGAGAGCTGATCGGTGAAGTCGGACCGATGCGCAAGGTCGCCCTCGCCTTCAAGGTGAGCGGGCGGATCGAGCACGTCCCCCTGTTCGCCGGAGACACGGCGACGGCGACCGCGCCGATCGCCACGCTCGAGCCCCGCGATTTCGAACTGTCCGTGGAACAGGCAGCCGCGGCTCTCGAGGCCGGCCGGGCGCGTCTCCGCCAGCTCGAGACAGGCTCCCGGCCCGAGGAAAAGCGGACCGCCGACGAGAATCTCAAACAGTCCCAGGCCAACTGGGAGAACGCGAAAGCCGATCTGGAGAGAAACGCCGACCTGTTCAAGGCCGGCGCCCTGTCGAAACAGGCCCTCGACGCCGCCGAAGCTAAAGCGAAGGTGACCGAAGCCCAGTATCTCGCCCTCCGCGCCCAGAAAGCCCTTGTCGACCAAGGGCCGCGCCTCGAGGAGAAAGACGTCGCCCGCGCCACGATCCGGCAGCACGAAGCGGCGCTCCAGCTCGCGAAACAGCAGCTCGAATATGCGACGCTCCGCGCGCCCTTTGCCGGCGTCGTCGCCCAGCGTCACCTCGACGAGGGAGCGTATGTCACCCCCGCCGCGCCTGTCTTCACGTTCATGCAGGTGGATCCCGTCAAACTCGGCGTCGAGTGCCCCGAACGCTTCGTTCCGACCCTGTCTGCGGGGCTGCAGGCAATCGTGACCGTCGACGCGCTTCCCGGTCGCCAGTTCACCGGCACCCTCGAGCGCACTCCCGCCGCGATCGATTCGAAGACCCGTTCGGCGAACGCCGAGATCATCGTTTCCAACCCCGACGGGCTCCTCAAGCCGGGCATGTTCGCCCGCGTGAAATTTCTGGCACCGGCTGAAAGCCGGCCCGAGCAGGGAGGCCGGAAGTGAACCTCGCCGCAATCTGTATCAGGAGGCCGGTCTTCACGGTCATGATGACCCTGGCCCTCGTCGTCCTGGGCATTTTCTCATACCAGCAGCTCGGCCTCGACCTCATGCCGAAAATGGATTTTCCGATCGTCCGCGTCTCCGTCACCCTGCCGGGTGCAAGCCCCGAAGAGGTCGAAACGCAGATCGCCAAACCGATCGAAGAGGCCGTCAACACGGTCGGCGGCATCGATGAGCTCAACTCCAAGTGCCTCTTCGGGCAGGCCAGCATCATCGTCAAGTTCGTCCTCGAGAAGGACATCGACGTGGCCGCACAGGAAGTCCGCGACCGCATCGCTCGGATCACGAAGGACCTGCCGGAGGGGACCGAGGCGCCGCTGGTCGAGAAGATTGATCCCGACGCGATGCCGGTCGTCACGCTGATCATCAAGGGCCCGAAAAACATGCCTCTGCGTGATCTCACCTATTTCGCGCGAAAACGCATCAAGGAGCAGCTCGAAGCCATCGACGGCGTCGGGGCGATCCAGATCGTCGGCGGCCGCGAGCGCGAGATCCGCATCGTCGCCGATGCTAAAAAAATGGGTGCATATAATATATCTTCATCGATGATGAAGGACGCTCTCAAGAGCCAGAACGTCGAGATTCCCGGCGGCAACGTGACCGAAGGCTCGAACGAGTTCATCCTGCGCACGCTCGGCCGCATCGACGAGCCGGCGAAATTCGCCGACGTGATCGTCGCGACGCAGAACGGGATTCCGATTCAGATGAAGGATATCGCCGAGATCCTCGACGACGAGGCCGAGCCGCGCAGTCTGGCCCGTCTCGACGGCGAACCGGCGCTTTCCCTCGTCATCCAGAAGCAGTCGGGCGTCAACACGCTCGACGTGATCGACCGCATCCAGAAACGGATCGAGGAGCTGAAGAAGAACTTCCCGGCCGGCATTTCCTATATCCCGATCCGCGACTCGTCGAAGTTCATCAAGTCGTCGCTCCACGAACTCCGGACCCACCTGGTCCTCGGCTCGCTGTGCGCCTCGTTCGTCGTTCTCCTATTCATGGGGAACTTCGTCTCGACGATCATATCGGCGCTCGCCATCCCCGTCTCGCTGATCTCTACATTCCTGCTCATGCGCATGATGGGTTTCACCCTGAACAACATGTCGATGCTTGGCCTGACCCTCGCCGTCGGAATCGTCATCGACGACGCCATTGTCGTCCTGGAAAATATATTCAGACATATTGAAGAGAAGCATTCCGATGCCGAGACCGCGGCGAACGAGGCGACGTCTGAAATCTACATGGCGGTCATGGCGACATCGCTGTCGCTCGCGGTCATTTTCCTGCCCGTGGCTTTCATGGAGGGTATCATCGGCCGTTTTCTGAACAACTTCGGCCTCACGATCGCATTCGCCATCCTGATCTCGGTCTTCGTCTCGTTCACCCTGACGCCGATGCTCTGCTCGCGATTGTTCCGGTACCGGTTCGCACGAGGCTCCGGCCACAGCAAGCAGTCGGGCTTCTTCGGCCACATCGATGCCGCGTACGGGCGCCTGCTGACCTACTCGCTGCGTCATCGGTGGCAGATCGTCATCGCGGCCGTCGTCTGCACCTTGATGGCGCTTCCGATCGGGAAGATGCTGTCGGTCGACTTCATGCCGAACGACGACACGAACGAGTTCAACGTGTATTTCCGCGCCGGCGAGGGAACCTCTCTCGAAGGCACGGAGCGGATCCTTCGTGAAATCGAGGGGAAAATGACGACCCTGCGCGGCGTCAAGCACGTCTTCGCGACGATCGGCGAGGGTTCGGGCGTCGGAGTCAACGAAGGCCAGGTGTTCATTCAGCTCGTCGACCTCTCCGAGCGCGACTTTTCCCAGTTCGACGTCATGGAGGACGCGCGCCGGATCATGAAAGTCTACAAGAACCTGCGCCCCGCCGTCCAGGCCTCGAGCGGGTTCGGTGGCTCCCGCATGTCCGACACGAGCTACTCGATCTCCGGCCCCGATCTGAACAAAATCAGCGAGTATGTCGACGCGATCGTGGAGAAGATCGGCACCAACGACAAGATCGGCAACGCCGATTCCTCGTATATCAGTCGCAAGCCGGAAGTCCACGTGAAGCTCGACCGGGAACGCGCCTACCGGCTCGGCGTGCGACTCGACGTACTGTCGACGTCACTGCGCACCCTCGTAGGCGGCGCCGACCAGATCACACGTTTCAAGGAAAATGACGAACTGTACGAGGTGCGCGTCCGTCTGCGTCCGGAAGACCGCGGCAACGCCGAGGCCATCTCCGGACTGCTGCTGCCGACGACGCTCGGGACCCTCGTCCGACTCGACTCGGTGGCGTCGATCACGGCCGGGTTCGGCCCTGCCCAGATCGACCGGCGCAACCGGCAGCGAAGTATAACTGTCAATATCAATCTTGGGAAGGGCGCCGCGCTGGGCGACGTGAACAAGATCGTGGAGACCGCCGCCGCCGAGCTGAAGATGCCCCCGGAATACATCGGAACGCTGATCGGCCGTTCCCGTGAAATGGCCCGAACGATGCGTGGCTTCTTGATCGCATTCTTCATGAGCGCCATCTTCATGTACATGATCCTGGCCTCGCAGTTCGAGAGTTTCCTGCATCCGGTCACGATCATGCTGTCGCTCCCCCTCTCGATCCCGTTCGCGCTGGTCTCCCTGCTCGTCACAGGCAACTCGGTCAACATCTACTCGCTGCTGGGCATTTTCATGCTGTTCGGCATCGTGAAGAAGAACGCGATCCTGCAGATCGACTACACCAACACTCTCCGAGAGCAAGGCAAGGAACGGCGGGAAGCCGTTATCGAGGCCAACCACGCCCGTCTCCGACCGATCCTGATGACCACGGTCACGCTCATCGCCGGCATGCTGCCGATGGCCCTCGGCAAGGGCGCCGGCGCCGCGACCCGCGCCTCGATGGCGATCACGATCATCGGCGGCCAGAGTCTCTGCCTGCTCATCACCCTTCTCCTGACCCCCGTGGCCTACACCCTGTTCGACGATCTGCTGATCTGGGCCGGCAAGAAACTGCCGCACTTCAAGAAATAAATATATCTTCACCTATCTCACTGGCGGAAGGGTCCTTTTCCTTCCGCTTTGTTTTTTTCTTGAATCCGCCGTGTTTTCGTTCGTCCAGGTCCTGTCGAAGGGCGAGAGGCCGCTCGTGCCTCGACAGGATCGGCATGAACTGCAAAACACAGTGTCTTCCGATCCGCGATTTGCCAGATATCGGATGCTCGGCATACAATCGTCTCATCCGACCCCCGTGAGGTCCGTAATGACAGAATACGCGATCATCGGCTCGCTGCTTGGAACGGCGCTGGGCGACAGCCTGGGGCTGCCGTTCGAGAATATCGGCCCGGCCCGCGCTGCGCGGATGTTTCCGCCGCCGCTGCGGCACAGGTTTTTCTTCGGCAGAGGCATGGTGTCGGACGACACCGAGCACGCGGCGCTGACGGCGCTCGCGCTCGCCCGCTCGCGCGGCGACGTG
>JAKJFL010000252.1:0-5409 GCA_022704935.1 Candidatus Rifleibacteriota bacterium | reverse complement strand
CGGGGGCAGCGGTTCGATTTCCGGGCGTGCACTATCGCTCGTGAGGAACAGATGGAAGGTGTTTACGGGTATCTCCCGTGGTTACAGCCCCGAACCGCTTTTCTGGCGAAAACGCCCGGCCGCAGGTGCCTGGACGTCGGCTGTGGCGACGGGGTCGTTATCCGGCAAAATCTGGCTGTCAGACCAGATCTGCACATAACCGGAATCGATATTTACGACGTCGGATCGGGCTTTCCGCCTGAAGCCGGGTTTGTCCGCTATGACGGGTATAACCTCCCGTTTTCGGCTGCCTCGTTTGATCTTGGCGTCATGAACCATGTGCTGGAACACGTTTCCGACCCGGTGCGGCTTCTTCGGGGCATACGGCGCGTATTGGTTCCTGGCGGCAGGTTCTACCTCGAGACGCCTGGACCACGATCGCTGTTCCCTCGCGCCTCGCGCCGTTTTGCGGGCACGGTGACATTCAGGGATGACCCGACGCATGTGAAGCCGTATGCCTGGAATGACCTGGCGGACGTTGGAACGTCTGCCGGCTTCAGATTCATTGACGGCGGCAAGGTCCGTAATGTTCTGCATCTGATGCTTTCGCCCGCCCTCGCCCTTTGCGGCATGTTGAGACCGGAGAAATTCTGGTACATGTATGCTCGCAACGCTCTTCTCGGTTGGGCGGAGTGGGTCGTGCTCGAGCGAGTGTGATGATCTCCCCGTGCCGTGAACGAATTCCGGCGGCCAGGAACCGGCGGCTGGCCGCGCTTTTGCACGAACTCGGCCGCTTCGTTTCCCCGTGTGTGAACTTGCTTCTGCCTGCGCGCTCACGGGGGGAGGCTCTTTCCGATCACACGTCGATACGGCGAATACTCGTTCTGCGGACGGATGGGCTGGGCGATCTTGTCATGAGTTCGCCGATGTTTCCGGCTCTCAAGCGGGCGTTTCCGAATGCCCGGGTGACGGTTCTGGTCGCAAACTGGTCTCGCGATCTGGTGCCGCTCGTGCCTGGCATCGATGACGTGCTCTTCCTCGATCCCCCTTGGGTGACGGGTGGCGGAGTTGCAGCATGGGCCAAGCTGTTCGAAACGATTCGTGGACTTCGGAACGAAAACTTCGACCTGGGAATCGACCCGCGCGGCGATTTTCGCAACAATCTCCTGTTGTTTCTGACCGGCATTCCACGGCGCGTCGGATTCTCGATCACCGGCGGCGACTACTGGCTGACGGATGTCATTCCGGCTGGACCAGACAGACATCTGCGGAGTTTTGCCCGGGCCGTCGTCAAATATATTGCACCAAATATACAGAACGACCCTTTCCTCCCCTTCATTCGGCTTCCCGAAACAGGGAAAAATGCTGCCTCGGCCTTTCTGGCTGGGCATTCCGTCGTAAGATCCCCATCATGTCCGGTCGTCGTCATCCACCCCGCCGCCCGCTGGCCTGGTCGCCAATGGTCGATCGAACGATACGCGGAAGTGGCGGACCGTCTTGTTGCCGCCTTTGGGGCGAACATCGTGCTGACCGGCAGCATGTCCGAACGATCCGTCACTCGGGCCGTGACGGAAAAATGTAAAATAGCAAAACCAATAGATGCTGCCGGCGCCGTGTCATTTGAAGGCTTTCTCGGCCTGCTGGCCGCGGCCGACCTGTTCATCGGCGTCGACTCCGGCCCCATGCACCTCGCCGACGCCCTCGGGACTCCCGTCGTCGCTCTGTTGGGGCCGGCCCTTGCCCGAACGATCCGACCAAGCAGTCGTTTGGCGAGAGTCATAACACATCAGGACGCTTTTCTCTGCGCACCCTGTTCGCAAACCACCTGTTTGCACCAGGGACATAGCTGTCTCGACGCCATTTCTGTCGATGAAGTTATTGACGGAGCCGCTGAAACTCTGAAAACGAGAGCATGAAAGCGAAATCCGATCATCCCTCCAGGAGATTTGTAAGAAAAGATCAGGTCATTCCCGCTCGGCTCACACTTCCTGAAGATGTGATCAACCGTACCGGAAGTACCTTTGGAGTTGTGACCCCATGAAAAAGCTGATGGGAACTGTACAGATAGGGAGCCCCGTTGGTACGATGAAGGTGACGAAACCACATCACACCGCGGAGGCTCCCTATGGCACCAGCATACACGGGGAAACTGCTTCGGGCAATCCGTTCGATCTTCCGACCTCGCCTTCCGGATCGTTCTCTGCGGCTTCTTCACCTGGTTTTGTTGTTCCCGTTTCTCTCGTGCCAGAGCATCTCGGAGATGATCGAGACCTTCTGCTTGCCTCGGGATGCGACATACAAGGCCTGCGACATCATTCGATGGCAATGTGTTCAGGCTGCGATTCGTCGGGAAGGATATCGCCGGCTTCGGAACCATCTGCAAAAGCTCAAGAAGGCATCTCCCGCGACAAGAAGCCGAGAAGCTGTAACGCTGGTGACGGACGACAGCACTCGCGAGACAAGAGGCTATCTGGGCGGTATCACGGGCAACTTTTACAACGGCGCTGCTGGCAAGGTGACTTCTGGTATCAACCTTCAGGGTCTGATGGCGATCATTGGGGATGGGAAAGAGAACATCATTCTCGACGCCAGAATCGTCCTTCCGAAGCCAATTGGCCGTGGACGACCCCCGATGAAGCGAACAGACTGGTTTATCGAGCGCATCGAAAACCTGGAGACCATGCTGCAAAGCGAAGGCTTGTCGTTGGCAGGTTGTATCGCTTCTGTCGATTCGGCCTATGGGACGCAACGGGTGAGCGCGGCACTGGCCAGAATACGCGTTCCACTGGTTTCTCAGATGCATTCCGGCCGTGTTCTGTCTGGGATTTTGTATGGCCATCTCGAAGTGAGCTGTTCCGCCGGCCTTTTTCTTGCGTTGTGGTATTGGCTTCAAGAAGATCTGTTGAAGCGGATGAGCGGAGAGCCAGGCGTGGAATATCTTCGCGGATGTTTTCGCTCGAAGTCTCTGGGAAACATCGTAGTTCTTGCCAGAAAGTCTGGACAAGAACGGAAGTTCTACTTTTCCACGGACCCGACCATGAAGGCTATCACCATTCATCGTGCTGCTGTCCGCCGATGGCGAATGGAGCGAGTTTTCTGGAGTCTGAAACTCGAACTCGGTTGGAAGCAGATTCGGGACCATTCCGAGCAAAAGGTCATGGCTCGAATATTCCTTGGTATCGTTGTTTACCAGGCATTGGTCGACACCGCCAAAGGATCCGGCGTTGCGACGGGAGAAATTTATCGGGCTTTGCGTCGAAATCGTCATCTCATAACTCGCGGAATTCTCGATGGAAGCGCTTTTTCATGGGGTCAGTCGCATGAACAGGTACCAGGTCAGCAAATTGCGGCATGACGGAAATGTGAGCCGGGGGTGTACATGAAACCCCGGAAATGTGGGCTTCATCAGGGAACGGACGCGCATTCCGGTTGCCCTGCTGACCAACGGCACGCTGTTGTACCGCCCCGAAGTGCGGAAACAGGCCGCGAACGCGGATGTCGTGAAGGTGACCCTCACATCATGGGATCGTGAGTCGTTCGAACGCATACACCGCCCCTGCGACGGCGTCACGTTCGAACGGCTCGTCGAGGGCGAGCGGCTGTTCCGCGACGAATTCCCGGGGCGGCTGTGGCTCGAAGTGTTCCTGCTCGATGGCATCAACGCCGAACCTGGGCAGGTGAAGCGCCTTGCCGAGACGGCACGGCTGATCAGGCCTGATTGCATTCATCTGAATACCTGCGTCAGGCCTCCGGCGGAAGCCGATGCAAAGCCGGTTTCGGCAGCCAGGCTGGCCGGGCTTGCATCTCTTTTCACCCCGGCGGCCGAGGTCATCGCCGAGTTCAAGTCGGAAAAACCGGTGGCCATGCAGGCCAGTGAAGACGCCGTTTTCGAGATGCTGCGTCGTCGCCCCTGCACGGCGGCGCAGATCGCCGAGGTGTTCGGCATGCATCTGAACGAACTCTCGAAATACCTCGGAGACCTCATCCGATCCGGCCGCGTTCGAGCTATTCATCGCGATAGCGATATCTATTATACCGGTGAAACGGAAGTCCGTTCCAGAGACTGAATTCGGGCCGATTGCAAAGGGGAAACCTGATGGTTGCGAATGCCAGGGTGATTTTCGGCGAGTTGCGCGCTCATTTCCCGTTCACGGCATTTGGGACGCTGTCCGGTCTTGTCATCATGTTGGGAATGATGAGTGCAAGCATGCCGCGAGAGGTTTCCAACTTTCTGTTCTGGGCGTTGCATCCGCTTCATGTCTTTCTGAGCGCCCTGGTCACGGCCGCGATGTTCCGCATCCATGGCGGCCGCGGCATCTGGAGAACGCTGTGGGTCGGATATATCGGTTCCGTCGGTATCGCCACGGTGAGCGACAGCATCATTCCATATGCGGGCGAATGGTTGCTGAATCTTCCGCATCGGGGCCTGCATCTCGGATTCATCGAAAAATGGTGGCTGGTCAACCCGCTCGCGCTGGCCGGCATCGGGGTCGGCGTATGGCGAATGCAGACGACGGTCCCGCACGCGGGACATGTCCTGCTCAGCACGTGGGCGTCGCTCTTCCATATCACCATGGCGATGGACAACTTCTTTTCTCTCGGGAGGCTTCTTATCATCACCGTGTTTCTTTTCCTGGCGGTCTGGGTTCCTTGCTGCACAAGTGATATTGTTTTCCCCCTTTTCTTTGCAGAAAATGGTTTGCAGGTGAACGGTGAGAAAATATAGGTCCAAGAATACTTTCTCTTTGAAAAGGCAGGCTGTATAATAGAAAAACCATGAGACGGGGATTCCGGTTAAAACTGGTTTCATTCTTTACCATTCTCGTGCTGATGCTGCATATCAGCACGTTGGTCGAGGTTACCCGGAACCACTTTTTTCACGATTTCCTCCCCGAAAATGACACGGCCTATTTTACCCGCATGGCGTCGCGAACCGCGACCCCGCATCTTCATAAGGCCGTCAACATCACGGCCTCCGAGCCTTGTCCCTTCAACCGACTGCTGTCCTTTCTCGAGTCAACTGTCCATGTCATGCCTCTTTCCGGCATTTGCGGACTCGAGCGTATCGCCACCACACAGCTTTGCGATCGTTCCGCCTTTTTCGATTGCCGGATCGCAAAGAATCATGCCAGAGCACCGCCCATAGGATGAGGGAGGCTTCTCTCATCGGGCGCTCTGTTTTTCCAGAAGGTGAAACCGGCATTCTTTCGAATCTCGTTTTGTGACGGGGTCGTGAGGAGTTTTCCGGGCATCGGATAAGGGAATTTTTTTCCCCAGTGCTTTCCATCCGAAGACTGCCTTTTTCAGGAAGAGCGATTGGCTCTTCGCTGTTTGACGTGGGTAAGATAGTATGTGAGTGACTTCTGCTTTTTGGAAAGGAACATGACTCAACAAGAACTCTTCGCTGCTGCCCTGGGCTTGGTTGCACCC
>JAKJFL010000251.1:0-5414 GCA_022704935.1 Candidatus Rifleibacteriota bacterium | reverse complement strand
CCCGCCGTGGTTTCCTGGCTCGACGGGGATGCTCCCTGGATGAAAATCCAGGGGATGCTGTGTCTCGGGAAAATTCGCACCCAGCCTCAGATTGTAGTTCCGCCAGTCCTCAAGTGCCTCGCAAGCGACAACAGAACCGTTTCTCTGAACGCCCGCCGCACCCTTCTGATCTACGGGAAAGACGCTCTCCCCTATTTGAAGGAAGCCCTCGAATCGACCACAACCGGCCAGAAGGCAGAACTTGAAGGGATCATCGCCGAGATCCATGGAGGAAACTGAAGCCGGGTTCACCGTCCGCGTAACTGGCCGGAAGCGTGGTCCTCACACTTCCGGCCTTTCATTTCACCGGGAAACTAACCCCGCCGTTTTCGATCGACTCGAACAGCTCCCGCATGCAGAAGGTTTCCAACATCCCTTCATGCAAGCAGCCCTCTCCTGACGGAGAGGGCTGCGAGTAGCGGACGATTGCCTGAAGATCAGTTCCTGATGCGCTTTTCTTCCAGGGAGCGGATATTCAGATCGCTCCCCACGGCATATATCTTCAGAACGAGTTCCTGTTCCTTGCCGGAATAGTCTTTGGCCTTGACAGTGATGCTGTATTCCTTTCCGTCAGGGGTTCCGCCGTTGACATTGGGGACTCTGAACTGCCAGAAAGGCGGATTCCGCATGAGCGTAGCCGGGTCGTAGGAAGCATCCGTGACCGAGGGCGGCGTATCTGCGGATGCCTTGTTGTCATCCTTCACGACATACGAAATTTTCTCCACACCGAAGTTTTTCGTATCCATGAACGTGTTCATGTTGTCCCAGGCGCGGATGTAGAAGATCAGGCGGGTATTCGCCTGGCAGACGAAACCGTTACCCACAAGCGCTGTTTCGGTCAGGGCGCTGGCACCACCCACCTTGTTCTGATCGATAAACCTGTCGTAGAGATTTCCGTTGAACGCTTCGAATTTGAGATTGTTCTTGATTGCCTGATTATCCGTGTCGCTATATGGTTTTGCATCCCGATAGGCGACGTAGCTCGGGTTCGGGGCGGCAATTTTTCCGTCACCGCCGGCCTTCGTGCCGAAAATATGGTACAGGTTGTTGCGGGTGTCGAAGACGATCAGCTGGATTTCAGGGGGGGTATTGTCATCCGCGCACTTGAGATAGGCATAATGTTGCCATTTATACTGGGTCGTATCAATCTGGCATTCGGCGGGAAGCCTTGTCTTCAAAGGAGGACTCTGGTTATAGAATTTCTGCAGAACGTTTGTGGGGTCATCCAGTTGAACGACACCTTCATCGAGTTCCTGTCCCGCTGATTCTCGCACGACGTTTGGATCCGCCGCGGCGACGACTTCGTCATACAAGGGAGATTTGAATCCGGACGCATCCCCGGTAATCGCAAAGACCTTCCAGAGTTTCTCCGGATCGGGGGAGCCGGGAGCGGGATACTCTTTGCCGTGAGCCGAATAGGCGAGAGAAGCCCCGGGGCCGTCGTTGGAGAAGTGGGGCGGGACCTGCACACCAAAAACGGCCGTTCCCAGGATCGTCCAGTATCCACCGGCAAGCGTCGTTTCACCATCGGCCTTGAGCTGGGTGAACGCTGCGCTGGTGATGGAAGTGGAACTGGCGGGCATCCAGACCCATTTCTGATCATAATAGAATCCCTTCCAGGAAGGCGCCTTCGGGTCCTGGAAGTCAAGCAGTCCAAGATTGATTTTCTGGAGATCGTAGAAGTCATTGACGGAAATGTCGGAAACCGAGGTGAAATCCTGGACGGGATATGACATGAACATCTTGATGGAGCTCTTCATTCCATCCACATCGTGCTTGATCGTGAAAGTGTTCCCTGCGCTGTCCTTCCCTGTGAGCCCTCCGGCAAACGTTTTGTCGGCGAAGGGATCGGAACCATAGACGGTCAGTTTGAAAGGAACGGAAACAGTGGTATCACCGCACACATAGGTGGGCGGGTTCACGAGTTCAAGCTTGGACGCAATCGGAGCGCGGGTGTTATACACGCGGAATGCCGTGAAGCCACTTCCCGCGGCAGGCTTGTTCACGGTAACCTTGAGCCCGACGCTGCACTTCTGCACCGTGACACCGCACTTTGGGTTGTCCGGATCGATGACAAAACCGTCAGATCCGGAGGCAACCTTCACCGTCGTTTCCTCTTCCCAGCACCAGAAGATGTTGGTCAGTTCGAACCCGGCGGAAGGCGCGTTCACTTTCAGCTTGATCGGGTGTTCGGCACCAATTGTGGGGGTCGGGAATTTGACGTTGACGACACCCAGCTCGTTTCCGAGTCCTCCTGTTTCTCCTTCGGGGAGAATCGGGAGCGAGTCATCCATCCATACATTCGGTTCGCCGGCGACGATGTATGCCTTGTAATCCTCGTTTCGGAGCTGCGTCACACCGATGTTCACTTCACCGAGAAACATGCCGGCTCTCCCGAAGAGATACTTCACGGTTTTTTCGTATGTCTTCGAATCTTCCGTGAACGTCACCGGTGGATCCAAGGTTTTTGTCGTGAACAGGGCCCCGTCATTCGGCAGGATCTCGTCGACCTCGGTTACATCGAGATCGGATCCCGAGGGGGAGCAGAGACTCGAGGTCGAGGGATACCCTTCGGCGCGCTGATCGTCCAGGATCGATACGGCCCCTTCCTGTCCGGGTTTCACAAAGGAGTTCGACAGCAGCATGTTCGGGCCCATGCTGTTATCGGACATGAATCGATTGCCTTCGATTCCGCCGCCGTTCGCGCGGTTGAACGCCTCGATTATCGAATTGCGGTTTCCTGAGACGGTGAAGAACTGTGACATCGCCGCCAGAGGAAAATACGCGTGATCGAGCGTGGCCGGAACATTCGGATCTGGCGCAACGTTTCCCTTGTCAGGTTTGGCCACCCAGTCATATTTTCCCTGGAGGTTGCCGCCATTGTGGTCGTAGGGGTCCCAGACGATGTGCATCTTGATCGAAGTATTGTCGGGCACGAGGAAATAACAGGTGCCGTCGGGGTTGTTGACGATCTTCACCTTCCCGGAATCGATCAACTCCTTGTTCGGAACGATAGCCGCGGTCGGCTCTGCCGGAAGCTCGCAGGCATTGGCCACGCCTCCGATCACCAGCAGAAACAGGACAATACCTGCCCATGGCTTGATACGTGAACGTTTCATACTCCCCTCCTTAGGCCCCGGATGCGTTCAGTTGATTTTTCTCGTCAGTTCGATGGTTTTCGTCATCAGTTCGGATCGCGCACCTCGGCCTCCCCTGTGTTCGATGACAGTGCCACTCGCAATGATCTGCGATGTCAGAACAAACAGTTTCTTGTCTGGTTTCGTGAAGGCCGCTATTACGGACATGCTTGCAACCTCATACTTCCAGTCGTTCGGATCAATGCCGAAATCGTTTTGGATACGGGAATCCCAGGGGATCCCCTTCGTCGGATCGGAAGTGCAGTCGCCAATGAAGATCTGCATCGCCTTACTGCTGCTCGTTCCCCTGTCGGGGAGATCGTCGGGATCGTCGACGATGACCGCCTGGAGCGGACAGTAGCCCTGGAGGGCCATTCCCGCGTCGTATGCCTCCTGCGGGAGGATGCGGCATTTCACGAGGGCATGCTGAACCGCGGCCTGGGTGAGAAAGTTCGCCTGGAGAAAATTGACGTTCAGCACGTTCTGTTGTTTGACTTCCTTCCGGAAATAGAACATGGCCATGGCGAACGCCAGGGTGCCGATGATGAAGGTCAGCACAATGATGATGGCGACGCCCTTGCGGCTTCCGGTTCGTTTGCGGCAGGGTATTCGAGGGCGAGCGGCGTTCTGTTTCACATCCACCCCCGTCTCGACACGAGGAAGAATTTATTCACATCAGACCAGCTGGTGGTCGGCGTCTTCCATCTTACCTGCATTACGATATCGATCAGCCTCGGACGCGTGGCGTCTCTTGTGACTTCCTCGATCGTTCGTGTGACTTGGTTCGTTTTCGAATCGAGGTTGTTTCCTTCAGTCGAATCCGGGCAGGTGGTCCGGAAGTCATGCCAGACGAAATCGGGATATTTCACATTTGTCGATGTATTTTGATGTCTATATACACGCACTTTGATCTCGACTTCATTTCCTTCGACGACGAAGGGAGCCCTGTTCACATACTCTTCCACGCCGTCGTCCGGGAAACTCGTCGGGTCGATGACGTACATCCACTTGTTCATCTCTTCTTTCGCCAGGTTGGCGGCGACGCCCTCGATCTTCTGGATTCTGCTGGCTGTGTTGGAGGAGCTCATCAGCCCGAACATCGGAATCATCGCGAGGGCGAGCATCGCAACGGCAAGAAGGACCTCGAGCAGGGTCGTTCCGTTTTTTTTCATAGATGCTCGACCTTCACATCGACCTTTGCCGCGGTCGACTCGACGACTTTCGTGTTCGGGAACTGCGTTTTCTCGGGATGCCTGAGTTCAACGGCGATGGTGACCAACTGGCTTCCCGTCGCGGAATCTACATCGAACGCGCTCACCGAAATATCAACGGAGTGCAGGTTTTCCATGAGCACTCTTCCGGAAAATTCCGTTTCCCCCGGGTTCGTCCCGGAATCGAGCGTTTTGGTATATACGAGTTTCCCGCCAGAGAACGCCACGCTGCTCTTGAAGCACGCACCTGAGTTCGAAATGTCGGTGCGGAAAGGGATTCCGATATACCATTCGGCGAGAACCTGGTCTGTGGTGGTCTGGCCTTCCCGGACTTTCATCGTCTTGTCGTCTTCGACTACAACGGAACCGATATTGATCGTGGTCTTGTAGGAAGCCCGCTGCATTTCTTCCCGGAGGAAGGTGAGACCGTTCCGGGCATGGGTTTGCATGGTCAGCGACCAGTTGGTCTGCCGGAAGGACCGGGTCACGCCTCTGTACACCTGGTAGACGCCGGTGAGAAAAATCGCCAGCACGGAAGCGCCGATAAGGATTTCCAGCATTGTGAATCCGTGCGTTTCGCGGCGGGGCATCGTTCTTTCTCCCTGAAAACAGAGCCTCACTCTCGATTTTATCAAACTTCTCCCCCGAGGGTCCATGGGATTGGTGAATTATTAGAAAACCAAGAGATTTCCGGCAAAGTTTTTCCTTCGCAGGACTTCCCCCAGAGCAAAGACGCATGATCGCCATGCGGGGTTCGCACATTCATGCGTTCTTCGTGAAAAAAAGCGAAACACTCAGCCGTCAAACCGAACTTCTGAAAATCTGCATTCAATTTCCTGAAAATCGGCTTCACACGGCCCCGGATGCAGTGCGTCGGCGGCCCCGGCAGCCATGGCCCAACGTGAAGCTTCAAGGCGGCCGAGACCGTTCGCATGCGCCCAGATAAGGCCGGCCATCGCGGCATCCCCCGAGCCGACGGCGCTCACTTCCCTGATCGTGGGCGGCTGGAGTTTCCAGAGATGCGGAG
>JAKJFL010000250.1:0-5415 GCA_022704935.1 Candidatus Rifleibacteriota bacterium | reverse complement strand
CGGGAAAGCGCCTGCCGTCCTTCATCGGTGATCTGGACGTCGTCCCAGCCGCGCCGGGTATCGAGATTGATTCGGCCGAGAACGTAGGCGTTCATCGCGTCTCCCAGAAAAACCGGCGCGAGCAGGAAGGCGTGAAACAGCTGCCGCCAGAACCCATCGACCCACCCGGTGCGGGTCAGGAAAATCCATGCGGCCAGTACACCGGCCATCGTCGAAAAATTGCTGCCGATACCGAGTGTGAATGTAGCCGTGATCTTTTCCGCCGGCGATACCGGTGTGGCCGGAACGGCCCGTGGCTCTGGACTCATGATTTCTCATGGTAACACTACCCGTGACAATTTGCATCGATTCCGGCCCGCTTTTTCAGACCATCGCATATCCGTTTTGTGAAAGAAGATGTGATCGGATCGCGGCAGGACAGGGTAAGGGTAGGCTTTGCCGACGGAAGATTCCCGCATTTCGCATTTCCCCTCTTGAAGTCCGGAAGGAATTGTGCTAGGATACCGGCACGTTCAACGGGGCGTAGCGCAGTTGGTAGCGCGCATGGTTCGGGACCATGAAGTCGCTGGTTCGAGTCCAGTCGCCCCGACCGGACAAATCCGCTCGGCTCAACAGCCGGGCGGATTTTTTCGTCATTCGGCACGATGACTTTGCCGTACCAGCATGATTGTGGTACCATCCAGCGACACTCAGGAAACCCAAGGAGACGGTCATGACTCTTCGCTCCCATCAAAACGCACATCAGATGCGCGTCGGCATTGTCGCGCTGCTTCTCTCAACCATCGCCCTGGCCTCCTGGGCAATGCCGATCAGGGTCATCGGAAAAGTCGAATCGCTGTACCGCGACCGGGCTTCGATACGCATCCTCGAGGTTCCGAACGCCGCATCGGCCCCGGCCCAGCTTGCCGTCGGCAACTACGTCAGCTTCAACCTGCCGAGCGCCAAGCAACAGAGCCGTCCGAAGCGACCGATCCAGTATGGCAACGTCATTCTCGTCGATCTCGCCGGCAACATCGCCACCGAGTATGCCGATGAAACCGCCGTCGCGACCGATTCGCAGGTCATGATCTGGAATGCCCTGTATGCCGAGCGCGTCAAAAATCCAAAGCAGTATCTTTCCGAAGAGGAAGGCGGCACGAAGGGCAAGAAGGGGAAGGGCAAGAAGAAGCGCGAGAAGGAACAGCCTCAGATCTGGACGCAGGAAGAGTCCGTCCGGGCCAAGGTCGTTCTCAAGAAGAACCGCGTGTATCTCAAGGAAGATCATCTGAGACCCCGCGATCTGGGCCTCGACATCATCGACCCCGCCTGGTGCGAGAAACTGACCCAGCTCCAGAACCAGCGCGTCGTCGTCTACGGCACGACCCACCGCGTCAGCGCAGCCTCGGGAACGATGGAGATCAAGAACGTCATCAAGGTCTATCCCAAGTAAGATCGGATCCGCGGAGAAACCGCCGCCCGGCCCTCCTATCATGGAGCCGGGCGGCGGTTTTTCTGCGGATCAGCCTTTTCGGAAGCCCAGGAGAAAGCCGGCGGCGAACGCACCGGCAAACGGAAAATTGTAGGTGAACACCGACATCAGGGCCATCCAGAGCTGTTGGAGGCTGTTGTCCGGCACGGTCCGCTGAATCTTTTCCCAGTCGACGGTGACATACTGGTTGTAGGCCAGGTATTGAATGGCGATAAAGACGGTCCCGACGATCAGCGCGGCCATTTTCGCAAACTTCTTCAGCGTGAACCCCACGCACCACCCGGCAATACCGCCGAACCCGAGGGTGGTGATCGCAAAGTTCAGTTCCGGCGGCAACTGCGAGAGAAAACTCGAACCGGCGGCGGTTCCCGATGCAACCGCGCCGGAACCGGTGGCAGCAGCCCCCGTTCCCACTGCCCACGCATCGGCAGCGACAAGCGCCATCAGGGCTGCGGCGCAGATTCGATCGGTGGTGATCCGAATCATTTCACGCCTTCCGCTCCGATCATGGCCAGGAAGTTGTTGACCCGGTACAGCCCGCTCTGGGTTCCGACCCAGAGGCTATTTTCCTGAACCGCGACGGCGGTTATCTGGTTCGATTTTATATCATCTAATTTACCGGCAAGATCGACCCAGGTCGCATCGCGCAGAACGGCGACACCCCGGTTGGTGCCGATCACCAGGCCGGCGTCGCCCGGCAGAACCGTCAGTGACGTCACGAGGTTTCCCGGCATGGGACTGTTTCCGGGCATCGTCTCTTCGACGATGTTGTTGCCGCGCTGGATCCATTCTTTGTGAACCGAGTTGTAGTTCGTCCAGGCCATGCCCATGTCGGTGATCGACACGCCGGACGTCGTTCCTACCGCCATCATACCCTTGTATGGGACGATGGCCGTGATGTTGTTGCCGATCAGCTGGCAGGTGGGCGGGTTCGCCTTCACGTCGACAAGGGAGTTGCCCATGACCGTCTTCGCCGGCCCGCTGTGGTTGATGAACATCTGGCCGTTTAGCTGGGCCATGCCGAGCTGCAGTCCCACCCAGACGTTTCCTTTTCCGTCGAATCCGACGGCCGTGGCTTCATCGCTGGTCAGACCGGCGTTCTCTTTTCCGAAGGCCTGGAACTGGCCGCCGGTCGAGTATTCGAGTCCGTGCGCCGTGGCGACGGCCATCTGCGCGTCCTTCGCGGCGACCGACCGGGCGCGGGATCCCGACATGACCTGGCCCCAGTTCTTCCCGTCGAAGCGGGTCACCCCGTTATCGGTGCCGATAAGGATGTAACTGCCAGCGGCGGCAAGCGAGGTGATCTCGTTCGACCCGAGCGCGTTCGTGTTCTTCGTGACGTGAACCTGCCAGTTCACCCCGTCATGCCGGGCAATGCCGCTTTTCGTGCCGGCCCAGATCTGGTTGCCGAACACGGCAAGAGCGGTGATGGCGTCATGCGGAAGTCCGTCGGCCGTGCCGAACCGGTCGATTTTCGGAGCGGCTGGTCCCGCCGCGGGCTGTTTGTTCCCACAGCCAACGCAGAGCGCCAGAGAGATCAGGACAGCGACTGCCAGGAACAGCCCTGCGGTGCGCGTCATCTTCGATTTCACTCGTTCGGTCCCTCCTCGGCCCGACAGAATCTGTTCCGTCGGGCAATGCGAACGGGCTCAACGATACCAGAGGCCGCACCTGCCGGTCAAGGGCCAAATCGGCATGGGAAGCCGCTTGACGTCCCCGGTTGCCGGTGCTAGACTTCGTCGATTCGCGGAGGGACCGATCAGGACATGACAAAAGAACATAAAAAACCGCATTTGACCTTTTATCCGATGGCCGAACGTCACAACCTCGTGAAACGCTCGGATTTCGGGGTGGTCCCAGACCGGCCGGCCTCCGTGCAGGCTCTCCTGGACTGCATCCCCTCGATTCACGCCGGGAAGACCTTCCGCCAGGCCATCGATGCGATCGTTGCCGCCCGCACAAACGGCCGGCCGGTTCTGCTGGGAATGGGTGCCCACGTCATCAAGTGCGGTCTCGCACCGTTGCTGATACGCCTGATCGAAGCGAAGATCGTCACCGGCATCGCCCTGAACGGCGCAGGCTCGATCCACGATTTCGAGCTTGCCGCGTTTGGCGAAACCTCCGAAGACGTCGGCAAGGAACTCGCGCGCGGCCGGTTCGGCTTCGTCGAGGAGACCGGCGCCTGGATGGGGCGGGCCATTCATCAGGGCGCCGCATCGGGTCACGGCCTGGGGCACAGCCTGTATGAAGCGATGAACGCGTCGCGGGAACTGTTTCCCTATCGGCACGAAAGCCTTCTCTGGCAATGCGGGAAACACGGGATTCCCTGTACCGTCCATGTCGCCATCGGCACCGATTTCATTCATCTGCATCCCGCGGTCGACGGAGCAAGCCTCGGCGCGGCGAGTTTCCGCGATTTTGAGATCGTCTGCGACCAGGTCGGCGACCTCGAAGGCGGCGTCTACTGGAACCTCGGCTCCGCCGTCGTCCTGCCGGAGGTGTTCCTGAAGGCCGTTTCCAGGGCACACAACCTCGGCAGGCACCTCCAGGGCCTGACGACGATCGACATGGACATGCTGATCCAGTATCGCGCGACGACCAACGTCGTGAAACGGCCTAGCCTCGGCGTCGGCCAGGGCTTCCACATCACCGGCCATCACGAGATCATGGTTCCCCTCGTCTCGTTGGCCCTCCTCGAAAGGCTCGCCAGCAGATGATCACACGTGCCCGTCTCAAGAGCGTTCTCGCGAAGTTTTCCAAGCTCCACATAGCCGTGCTCGGCGACGTCATGCTCGACGAGTTCGTCTGGGGGAAGGTCGAACGCATTTCTCCCGAAGCCCCCGTTCCGATCGTCCAGATCAAGCGCGAAACCTGGCGCCCAGGCGGCGCGGCAAACGTCGCAAGCAACCTGGTCGCCCTCGGCGCGAAGGCCGACATCTTCGGCATCATCGGGGACGACGGAGCGGGAAGGCGCCTGACCGAGGCATTGAACGCCGAGCAGATCGGAACGACCGGCCTCATCGCCGACTCCGGCCGTCGGACGACCGTGAAGACGCGCGTTCTCGGCCAGAACCAGCAGATCCTCCGCATCGACCGCGAGTTCACCGACGCGATCGACTACCAGTGTCAGAAAAACCTCGCGAACGAGCTCTGGAAAAAAGCATCCGGTCTGAGCGGCGTGATCGTGTCGGATTACGCCAAGGGTGTCATCGTCGCGGATCTCCTGAGTCAGGTCATAGAACGTTTCAAGGGAGCCGGAAAGCCCGTCACGATCGACCCGAGGCCAAAAAACGGGCCGTTATATAAAGGCGCATCCATTATCACGCCCAACACTCGCGAGGCCGAGGAACTGCTCGGCCGCAAGTTCGGTACCGAGGCCGACGTCATCAAGGCCGGGCTCGACCTCGTCAAACAGCTCAAGCTCGACGCGGCGCTCATCACCCGGGGCGAACACGGCATGAGTCTGTTCGAGAAGGGCAAACAGCCGATAACGATTCCCACCCGTGCGCTCGAGGTGTTCGACGTGACCGGTGCCGGCGACACGGTCATCGCGGCATTCAGCCTCGCCCTCGCCGCCGGCAGCCCCATGGCCGAGGCGGCCGAGATCGCGAACCTGGCCGCGGGCGTCGTCGTCGGCATCGTCGGCACCGCCACGGCCACACCCCGGGCCGTTCTCGACCACTACGACCGCATCAACATGCAGCCCGCCGAAAACGGGCTGAACGCGTAAAGGACCCCGATGACGATGACCACGCAGTCTCAAGCCTCCTTCTGGGAAGCGGATCTCGCGGCCCTCATCCGGACGCTCGGAAGCACGCCGCCCGGGCTGAGCGAGTCGTTCGCGCGGGCAGCCAAGATTATGTGCGACAGTCTTTCCCGCGGCGGCCAGGTGCTCGCCTGCGGTAACGGCGGCTCGGCCGCCGATGTCGAGCACATGATCGGCGAGC